>NZ_MOEO01000020.1:0-26239 GCF_001875785.1 Bacillus sp. FMQ74
AAATAATTTATTAGAGAGTGTTACAGAACAGTTTGAAAATAAAAATTTCCCTTTGTACGTTTCTGAGGGTTCTACCGAAAAAAAAGAAGCGCAAATAAATTCAAACCTTTATTTTTTAACATGTTTATTTAGACTTTATGGAATCAAAAAAGGTCTTACAATTTTTGGACAAGACCTTAATGAACAATATGATGGTCACTTATTAGGAGCACTTAATCAATCGGAAAAACTTGAATACATTGCATATGGAGTTTATCCCACTGATAGCGATACTGCTGATGATATAAAACATCGCATAAAAAAACTTTTTAGAAAGTCAAATAAAACTATCGTATTCTTTGACTCTAGAACTTTTTTTGATTCTGTAAAAGAAATTGCAAACGAAGGACTTCACTGGATGAAAAATCCAGGCGATTTCCCTCGTAATGAGACCCTTGGTTCTTTTGATCACAGCCTGTTATATAAAAAAGCAAGCCCTTCTCAATGAAGGGCCTGTTTGATTTTATTTAACCAACTCTTTCAAGTTTCACTTTCGTTTTCGGGTCATAAATTCCATCTGCAGAAAGCCCGTGCATCAGCTGGAATCGTCTGACGGCGTTAGCAACTCCCGAACAAATAAGCCAAATAGGAAAATTGATATAGATCAAATGATTCATTTCGCACTTTTGAATCACACAGCTGTCTATTTCTTCATTTTCCCATGGTAAAATCTTGTTGGAGCTATTCAAACGAAAGGATATGATCATGAAAGTATTTGAAGCCAAATCACTGCTTTCAGAAGCAGATAGACGCGCAAAGGAATACAAAGAATTAAGAAGTCAAATGGTCAATCTAAAAAAGGCTTTTAAAGCTGTAGCTGATTTAGATGACAGTGAGTTTTCCGGCAAAGGCGCCGACAACATTAAAGCATTTTATCAAGACCACGCAGGTGTAGCTGACAATTGGATTGACTTACTTGATATGAAAATTGCTTTCTTGACGAGCATTTCAGGCACTTTAGAGGACGCCAGCTTATCCGATGCATATATAGAAGAATCCTTCTTAGAACACGAGCTAGCTAACGCCTACACAAAATCAAAATCTATCATGTCTGAACAAAAGAAAGCGATGAAAGATATCTTACATGATATCGACGATATTCTTCCGCTTGATTTGTTCTCGACAGAAACCTTTAAAGACGAACTCGCCGATGCGGAGAACCAACGCAAAAAAGCAATCAATAAAGTAGACAGCGTAGACGAAGCGCTTGTTTCTGAATATGCCCAGTCAGAGCCAAACGAGCAATTCATCAAGAAGGACTTCCAAAAGCTTGAGGAATCCACAGGCAAAGGCAAAAACGCTACGCCCATTCACTACAACGCCAAGGCGTACCGTGACAGTGACATACATAAGAAAAAAGGCGATATTGAAAAACATACTGAAGCTTATTTGACGATTAAGAAGAAGGAAGAAAAAGAACGAGAGATTGAAAAACTGAAAGAAAGACTGAAGAATTATGATTATGCGGATGCCGATGAATTTTATTCAATGGCCAAAACAATTGGGTATGAAAATCTAACAGCAGATCAACAAAGATATTTCACACAGATTGAAAACACACGGGAACTAATGGCTGGAGCCAAAGGTACTGTTACCGCCCTTTATGATATGACAGCTGAAACATTAGACTATATGGCACACAATCACCCTGTCGACATGTTTATTAATTCTGCAGTTGCAGTTTATCACTATGATTCCACGTTTAACTCAATAAAAGATGCAATAATAACCTCTTATGTTAGAGATGTAAAGAATGGAGACGCAGAATCAACGGCTCACTGGATTACATGTGCAGCAGTAAACATCTTTGCTTTAAAAGGTGCTGGTTCAGTTGCTAAAATTGGAGTGAAAACAGCCGGAAAAGCAGCAGTTAAAAAAGTGTCTAAAAAACTGGATGAAACTCCTGATCCACTAACAGCAATCAAACCGTTTGTCATGCGAGAAGATGTTGTTGCAGCAGGCGGCATGCCGTATAATGTCATCAACGATGTGAGTGCAAAAGACAGGCTGCTTCAGCTTGCTAAAAAATTAGATGAAACAAGAAAACCATTTACAGGTAAGGAAATAAATCTCCCTTGGTTAAATAAAGAAAAGTACAGTGCTGTTGAAATAGACGGCAAAGTAAAGGTTAAAGGTGAAGTTAGAGATGTAAGCCGGAGAGTCTATACCTTAAAGGACATTGATATTAATCAAAAAACTCCAAGAGGAAAAACCAATCTTGAATTAATGAAGGATGGTAAATCTCCTTATGCTAAAGACGGAACACAGATTAACTTACATCACCTCATACAAGAAGAAAGTGGAACATTGCTTGAGATACCTAACAGTTTACATACAAAGTATAGTGATGTGATACATGGCCTAAAAGGTAATGGCGAAAGCTTTAGAAATGATGTTTACCTGGAGAAACAATACAATAACTTTAAGACAAGGTATTGGAAGTGGAGAGCAAAACAATATGAGAAAGAATAAGGGGTTATAAACCATGGATTTTTATTTGAAAGTAAAAGAATTCTTAGCTGAAAATGCAAAGGAAAAAGATTTCACAGGTGGAATTAATGAAGATAAAATTTTAAAAATCGAACAAGATCTTCAAGTTACACTTCCAGATAGCTACAAGTGGTTTCTTAGAAACTATGGTTCTGGTGGAGTTTATGGAATCGATTTATTAGGCTATGACTTTGGTGGTGCTTCAGTTGTTGAAACAACCAGGGAATATCGTGAGTATAGGGAATTGCCAAGTGGTTTAGTAGTTGTAGAACATGTTGATTTTTTTGGATATTGCTTAGATACCAATAAAATGAACAGTGAAGGAGAATGTCCAGTTGTTATTTGGAGTGAATTTGGTGGCTATAAAGAACTTGATTCGGCACATTTTATAAAGTTCTTTTATGAAAGACTTCTTGAGATGAAAGAAAACTGGGAAGAAGATGAAGATTGGGACGATTAAGTCAGAAGGTTTGCAATGTAGAGCCCCTCACTATGTGAGAGGCTTTTTTATTACTACAATTTCGCTTCAATTTTCGCTTTAGTCTTAGGCCCATAAATGCCGTCAGCAACCAATCCATATATGGATTGGAACCTTTTTACTGCATTTGCTGTTTTCGGTCCATACACGCCGTCAATGCCGTTATTTTTCGCCCCTTTGTCCGGGTAGAAATAAAGAGCAGCAAGAGCTTTTTGAATCTGCCTTACATCATCTCCTTTTCGCATAGGGCTTGTTACTCTAATGACACCAGAAGGCAGCGCATATGACGTTTTTTTGCTACTTGGTTTAGGGCTCGAAGTGCTTGAGCCTGTGAGCTTTAACTTTTGGCCAACTGTGATTTTATTCGGGTCCTTAATGTTATTCCAGCTCTGAAGGTTTGCCACACTTACCCTATGCTCTTTTGCAATTGCGGAAAGAGTATCGCCTTTTTTGACTGTGTAAGTGCCCCCAGCTTTAGGCGCAGATGTTGAAGTTGTTTTCCCGCCCAGAGCCTTCAATTCTTTTTCAATGGCAGCCTTAACCTCATCCCATCTGCCCTCCGACAAAATACGGTGCGGGCAATACTTGCCGTTCCAATCTTGATGCTTGCGCACACGATCAATACCCCAACCGCGCTCTTTGAGCAGCTGCGCCACAAATTTGATTGCCAGTTTTTCTGCCGCCTTATATTTAGGGCCTCCTGACTTACTGTAACAGATTTCAACGCCAATAGACTTACGGTTCCCGGTGCCGTTTGTGCCGTCCCCTGTGTGCCATGCGTTACGATTTGTAGGGATGCCCTGCCGCACCTCTTTGTCATCGACTGCAAAGTGAAAGCTTGTCGAGCTTGTATTCCCGATCATATAGCTGATCTCGTTAGCAGCTGACGCATCATTCGCTGTATTGTGGATGGTAATGTATTCAGCGTCCATAAAGTTCGGACATTTCAAAGCGTATTTAGCTTCTGATACAAGATTCTTTTTCACTGAGATTGTCATAAGTGTTCTCTCCTTTATTTTTGATATAGAAAAGCCGCCGGTTTTATCCAGCAGCTTGTTCGTCTTTTTCATTCGTTTGTTCGTTGTCGTTTTCGATTACGTGAAGCCGATCAGTAATGGCAGCCGGAATCTTCACGCCGATCTGTGCCAAGTTCTCCGTAATGGAAAGCCCCTCATTGGCGATATAAAAAAGAACGGTTCCAAATGTCAGGACCCCGTTCAGATTGAGAATTGTATCTATGATGTTTGCCACGATGACCACCAGAAAACTGAGCATCTTACGCACATAACCGAACCATGCGCTACGGCTGCGGAGCTCCTTAAACTTCCACGCTTTCACCACACCGGTAAGGATATCAATGATGTTTAGCACCAGCATTAAATCAAGATATTTCACACCCCCAAACAGATAAACTCTCGCTAAATCCAAGGTTTCAAAATTAATAAACACCGTTGTCTCCTCCATTTCTTGTTATCACCTCCTTAGAGGCAAAATAAAAACACCTTCTGGGTGTTGGTTAACTTCCTAAATCTATGACAACCGGCTCTGTGGCTGGATAGGTCAGGCCGGTGATTTGTTTATATTGGTCTTCTGTGATTCTCTTCAACACAACAAAACGGGCGACATCAGCATTTGTGTAATACTGTCTCCCCCATCCATAAATAGTTTGGATATTTGTAAACCAATCCATCACGCTTCCCCTCCTTCAGCCAGCATCAAAAACAAGTCCGCAATCATTTTAGCTTGAGACTCTATTAAATTTTGAGCTTCGGCCAGTTGCACCATTGTGGCTGCACTTTGCGCCTTTAGTTGATCTACAGCAGATGGAGGATCAGCCGGACCCTTCAAGCTATCTTTATATTTTTGATCTGCTTTTTCAAACCACTCCTGTTTTTCACTGTCAAACCAAGGGCGCCACATACCTTGTCCATCTTTCACAGGAGGGATGCTTGTTGCGTTTTCTGGGATTTTATACTGTCCCGTCACAGGATCAGGATTCAGAGTCTCCGGCTGACCAAGGAAAAAACCTTCTGAGTCGTATGGGTATATTTGAATCAATATACTCCCTCCTTTAGTTTAATGGGATAACTTCATCAATGTAGTATCCAGTCACGCTGTTTGTTTCATTTGATATAAGTCCTGTGAGCTTAATGTCTCCTGATGAGAAAACAATCAGTTTGGCCATTCCTGTTGTCCCGCTAACTCCCACCATTTTCACTGCGCCCTTTGACGGTGCAAAACTACTTGGAATAGATGCGCAAACCACTTCACGATCAGTTACAATGTGACCAGTAAGATGAAGGGCACCAGCCTGTTTTTTATATTGAAGTTGCCTTTCTCCTGTCTTTGCACCGTTTTTGTAGGTCGCATTTAACCACGGTACACTGTCGGTATCATTTTCAGTGAGAAGTCGCTTCCAACCTGACCAGCCTAAATTGCCGTCAACATAGTTTGAATACATATTATTCTTATAATCCATAGCCACGACATAGCCGAAAGTGCCGTTACCGTTACTATCAATGGATGTGAAGTGGAAAAAACCTCTTGTCGATAATGTGGAAGGTGCATTTGTCGGCTTTCCTGTTGAATAAAATGTCCCGAACGTCTTGCCCGCTTTCACAATTCTGTCCAGAAAATCGTCTGTATCAGCGATTGAAACCAAGACCCCTCCAACATCATTTGTGATTTTGAAAAGCTGAGCACCGTTCCATTTTGTACGTTCTGCTGCAGATATATGGACAGTCGCATCTTTTACATGCGTATCAAATTCTGTTTTGGTTGCCTGTTTGTCATTGGTAACATTCCCAAGCCCGACTTGACCTTTTGTCACCCCATGGGGATTGCTTTTATTATTAATGTGTTGATCAGTATACGTTTTTGCGTTTTTTTCGGCAGTATCTGCCTTGTTTTGTGCTCCCGTCGTCGTTTCCTTAGCATTCCAGTTTGAGCGCTCAGTGGACGTAATATGGCGTGTAGAATCGTTGTTGTGTGTGTTGAATTCTGCTTTTGTTGCTTGCTGCACGTTGTCCACGTTCCCCAAGCCTACCTGAGTTTTTGTTACACCATGAGGGTTGGACTTGTTATTTATATGGGTATCTAAATTAACCTGAACAGCATCAGCCTTTTTCTGTGCCCCGTCTTTGGTTTCAATGTTCTCTAAGTCCTCAAATTTTTTCCGCAGCTCTTCAACCGTCTGGATGGTTTCGTTATAAAGCTCGTTGATCTTATTTTTTAAGGACTCAAAATCATCTATATAGTACTCCACACTCGGCAGGATAGCAGTGTCAATCAGTGCTTTCTTAATCTCAAAAGAAAACTGATGAATCGACATTGCTTGCTGATTTGTGTATGAGACATCAAGCTCAGCTTGAACGGTCCCAACGTGTCTGATTTCTTCATCAGATAGAACATACGTCAGCCGGCCGTTCAATTTATCAGTGATTTCAATATTTCGAACAAATCGGCTGCCGTCAGACATTAAAAGGACGAGCTTCACCACTGCCGCGGATAACGGAAGGGGAACCCCGTCTTTCATAAGCTGGAAAGACAATTTTGCTGTCCCTTTGTCTTGAGTTGTATATTGGATGTTTGTTTGTACCGGACTTTTGCGCCGGCCATTGATCGTAAAGCTAAGCGATTCATCTTTATACGGCATAGTGTCCCTCCTTTACTCTTCTATAGAAGGAGATCCTTTGTCAGCCTGCCGGAGCCTTTTGATCTCATTCATTTCCTCTTCTGTTATCTTGCCTTGATCGACAGCCATAGAAAGAAGCTCCTCCTTGCCGTCCCAATATCCTGATAGATAACACGTCTTGATGGCATTATAAAAAGGGCTGCTCATACCGCATCACCCCTTACCATTGTTTCAAGTATATCCGCAACAGCTTTCAGCGCCTTTGCCCCGTCGCTTTCATCATCTGAATCAGCTGTCTCAAGAGCCTCGATGTATTCAGCCGATGCGCTTTCTACCCACTCTGTTCCCGTCCATTTGGCCTGCACCAAGTCACCCGGACTGATCTCGGTTGCATTTTCCGGAACAACACGCTTTACGTTTCCGTCATCATCTTCGATGTATTGAATTTCAACCGGGCAATCATAAATATAGTTTTCATCATATTGATAAGCCCACATTTGTTCATATTCCATATGAGACACCCCTTTTTAATCCAGCTTGATGATTTCATCAATATAGGTGTATGTTGCATTCGACGCGCTTTTTGCAAATAGCCCGAGAGCAGAGATATTTCCATTTGATCGAAAAACAATCTTTCTATCTCCTGTTGTTCCGGCTACAGGGCAGCTTTTATAGGTATTCTTTTTAGGGCGGGCACTGGCAGGCAATGTTGCAAAATCAACGCCGTCTTTTTGTGGAATGGTAACTCGGCCCCTTACAAAAAGAAATCCTCCCTGTACTGCAAATTGTAGACGATAGTTGCTGTCAGGATTCTTTGCACCATTCTTTAAAGGCAAGTCTGCCCAGGGCAGCTTTCCACTCGCTGAAATCTCTGACCAATCGCCTACATTACCTGTATTTGTAACAACTCGGGTTAAAATTTTAATTGGCCGCGCTGTTGCGTTCCTGGTTAACGTTTGAATGACTGAGCCGGCGCGATCTGCTGGCGCAATGTTTAACCACCATCCGGCGTTACCACTGTCCGGATGATCCGAAAGCGTCTTTGTTTCTGTTGTCAGCATATAGTAAAAACCGGGTTGCCTGAATTCTTTTAAGGACTTTAGGCCGTCCGGAAGCCGCTTTGAATAGCCATTGTTTTGGGTGAGTTTATACCCTTGATACCCTTGGGCTAAATCAATACCAAATTTGGCTGCATTCTCTTTTGAATGGTAGGCGTATACCTTTGCAAGTCTTTTTCCGACCGCTCCCGTTGCCACACCTGCGAAGAGTGATTTCTTCCCTGTCTTCGGGTCCTTGTATAAAAAGATTGACTCAGGCTCTCGGAAACCATCTTCGTATTTGCCATCTGGCCCATAGCCAAAATTACAGGAGATACGCTTTTTCAAGTTTCCATCCTTAAAGCTAAATTGCGTGATTTCACATGGATACGTTTTGTTATTGGTGTCCCCGGTGTACCAGTACAAATCGTAGCCATCTATTGTGAAACCTTGGAGATAAAACAAGTCATTTGGAATAATTACCTTCCCAAGCACTTTATTTACGCCGTTTTTTACATCATTTAATTTCCTGAGCTCTACCAGACTATTATCGTCTTCTAATCTGATTCGGAACGCAATAAAGCCATTTTCTCTATCAATCACAGGGATCGTATAATAATCGTTGAATTTGTTATAGCGTTTAATGCCTCCGCTGCCGCCATTCAGTGTGGCCCCTGCTGTATAAGGAAATCGCACAAGATCGTTGCCAACAGTGTTTCCGTTTGAATCGACAACATTATAGTTGGACCAGATATACACTTTCCCGTTTTCCCGTTCCAATCCAATTGTGGTACCGTGACCGCCGTGAATGAGTGTCATGCTGTCCAGCATTACCCCGTTTTGATTCATCCGGGTAATGGTGAAACTTTCACTTTTATCTTGGTTGCCGCTGGCAACTTGTGTGGCGTAGATATCGCCAGTCAATTCATCAATGACAAAACACTGCAGCACCGTTTTATCTGCTAAATTCAAGTTTGTATGATAAACCGGCGGAACGGTTGTAAAGTCAAAAGACAATTCCTTCTGAATCATTGAATCCAAGTTTTCGAGATCAGTTTCGTTTGCGACAAGGTGATCACGCAAAGACGGATAGACTTTCCCTCTTTTATCTACACGAGCATCTATGGTTTCTTTTATATTGGTCCCATCCGCTTCTAACACAATGTTGCGGAGCCGTGCTTTCGCTATTTCAATTTCCTCGTAAACTGTCAGCCCACTGCCATGGGCCACCTGGGAAGACGTATGAGCAGTCACAGCCGATTTATGATTAGCAATGGAATTGGATAGTCCATTTAATTCATTTTCAATGCTTTCCAAGTCATCCCGCTGCTGGGCAAGATACAGTGAGTCTTTTGTAGAATCATAATCTTTTATTAATCTGATCGCCATGAGATCACTCTCCTTTCAAGAACAAAACAAAAAGCACCCTAGTAAGAGTGCTCATATCATCATTCTTAGTTTTTGCATATATCGCTTTTGATCTTTCAATCTCTTCTCTTGCTCCATCCGAATGTCTTGGATATCTTTTCGGAAATTGGCAAATGTCAGTGTCGGCTTTGCGTAGGGATTCAGCGGTTTATATTGAATGGCCAAAAGACGGACATCATCTTCGTATGTCACGCCAAATGATGTGTCAGCCAAAATATGCAGTGTGTCACCCTTCCAGAAATCCTCTTGTATCTTTAAAAGCTTAGGCTCGTAGATGTATTCATAATCTACTTCTATTTCCGTCTGTGGATATGGATTGACGTACTTTTTCAACGCGGCTAACATACTGGACTTCTTTTTATATTTTTCATCCCGCAATGGTTCCGCCCATCTTGGCATACCATCAATCAAAAATTTATCTTCGTCAGGATGCTTGTACAATACCGGTTCAAAAACATACTCCGTTTTTTTGCTGTCTGTGCTGCTGTTTTCTTTAATTGCACCAAAACCCCTCGCTCTTGTGGAACACCCTTGAGTAGAGGTTTTGATTGTGATACCAGGCATATTATATCGAGTATCAAGTGTATGATTTATTCGTTTGCCCATTTTCTTATACACGTAGACTTTATAATTATCGACATCTAATTCTAAGCCATAGTCTTCCACAATTTCATCCATCAGATCATTTCCGAATCTGTCACCGAAATTCTCTTGTTCAACGCTAGAGAACTCACTTTCTTTGTCCATAAAGATGTACCTTAATTTTGTGCCTTTAAAAACAAAATCAAGCATCTTCCTGACGGTAAACGTCCCACTGATCGTATCTTCCACATAGTGATTGTTTAGTGTCACAACGTAGACGTGGCTTGCTGTTACTTTTTTCGAAAGCGTCCCTTCCTGGTTAATTTCAATATCTGTGATGAAATACTTTTGATGATTAAATTTTTTCTCATCAAGATAAAGAATATTGTCATTCACAAGCAAATCATATTCTGTACCATTATCAGCTGTCCGTGTAATCGTAAATTCAATATCCTTTTTGCCTGTCGTATCGTCTAATATTTCCGGATCAGCTCCGATGACTTCAATAGCTTGTGAATCGTCCTGACTCGCCACATGCAGCTTTGGTAAATATACATCTTTAGGGAGACTCTGATTTAGCGTAATATCTTTTCCGTCATACTCTTTGCTCGGCAGGTCTACGATCGGATCAGGATTACTAGGTTCATCCGGATTGTCGGGCAGCCCCTCAGTTGTATCGTATTTGGTTAATTTATACGTGAAAATAATGCTATTGAGCTTTGTTGCATAATTTGGATCAGTTGCATATCCAGCTTTTACGAGCGCAGCTGTAGCTTTTTGATAATCTGTCTCTCCGACAACCGCCCTGTAATGATTTTTATCCCAGCTTACACCATTGAGATACAGGTTAGCTAAGTCGTCAATCGATTCTTTCCAAGAGGGATATTTTCGAAACTTTGCCGGAACCTGAACATTTTCACCGTTAATGACTTCCCATGTCATCATTGTGACATAT
Source organism: Bacillus sp. FMQ74 (assembly GCF_001875785.1). Classification (NCBI taxonomy): domain Bacteria; kingdom Bacillati; phylum Bacillota; class Bacilli; order Caryophanales; family Bacillaceae; genus Bacillus; species Bacillus sp. FMQ74. The sequence continues at coordinate 10,644 of NZ_MOEO01000020.1, forward strand.
TGTCCCTTATACTCGCCTTTCATGCCGAATAGGTTGTGTCCTTTTGTTGCAAGTTCACTTGTTCCCCATGCACTCTCAAGACAGCCCTGGGCAATGATTAACGAAGCAAGAATTTGATGGTTTTTATAAACTCTTTGAGCGTCGGCGGCTATTTGTTTAATGAAATCTTCTTTAGCCAAAAAACCACCACCTCTTACAAATAATAAAGCCGAGTATCGAATTGGATGGTGAAGTCACTTGTGTTCTGAACTTCAAACTCATTCCATCCTATTTCAAGACTCGGCAGCCGGCCAGATGTTTTAATCGGCGTGTTATTAATGATTGTATATTGTTTGAGAAAAGAAACCTGCTGACTTTTCTTTAGTTCCTGTTCAATCGTAAGCTTTTCGTCATTAGTATGATTGATCAATGTTACATTTTTACCTGCAGCATTTAACAGGACATTGTAATCATGATCCAGTGGATTTATCTGCACATCGCCGGGATTAAACACAGAGAAACGTTTCTGATTCTTAAAAGAATAGTTCAATTGATCATTAGGCGGGATGTTCATACCAAAAGTCCGCTTTGCTCTAGTGAAATACTGCTTATCTTTTGTTGTAAAAGTTGATTCCGCCATCCCTGTAATATTAGTGAACTCAACAGAGAAATCGTTATAGGTTTTCTCCTTCTCTTTTTGGATGCTGAAATTCCCATCACATGTAACGAGAAAACGGCGATTCGGCCAGAGATCAGAAGAAATGTAATAAGGAAACGGCTTAACCAATAGGGCATATAGCTGATGCCGATACATATAAAAATTCTCATGCTTGAGCGCATTTAAATAAATCTCAACATCTATTTTTCTTTCACCGTAAGTCACATCACGTGGATGCTGCGGCAAAATAAGCCCGTGCCGCCGAGGGATCGTTATTGTTTCCCGATTAATATTTGGAGCTTCTGGTAAAAAGCTTAATACTTCAAATTGAGGGAGTAAGCTGTCAAGGCTCTGCTCCCCTAGTCCATTATTAAAGTCAATAAACAGTTTTACCATGCAGGCTTACCCCCGTTTCTATAACGTTTTTTGTTATATCGGTCTGCGCTGGTTTGATCCAGTCTTGTCCCGTCTATATACGTGTGATTGTCTTTCAAAACAAGCTGTTGCAAAAGTTGAATGTTTTGCTGGAGAGCATCTATTTGCTGACTCATCATGCTGATTTGCTTCTCTTGATTCTCAACCACGCGGCTCATGTCAACATTCACATTGGTTTGCGGCTCTGCCTCGGCTTTAGCCATTGAAGCTTTTTGAAGCAGTACAAGGGCCTTTGAAATCATGCCTTGTTGAAGTGACGGAAGAACACCGAGCTCACGTCCTACTCGTGCCCATAAACCGATGTTGCGTTCTCGATACGTCGGGTCTGTTGTAATCGTGGTTTCATCAAAGCCCCGTTCGTTTAGAATTGCCCATTTAGAGCCGCCGCGCCCTGGTGAAGTCCCTCCTTTTGCATACCCCACATACGGGCCGCCGCGAGCCATTGACTTCAATCCAGGGTGATTGGATATATCCCCATAGCGACCTTTAATGTAATTGATTGCAGCCAGTATATTATCAACCGGATTAAGAATGTTATTGTGTCCAGGAAATGCATTTGATGAAAATGTACTCGGGATAGTCTGCATCAGCCCACGAGAAGGATGACCGGCTCTTGCATTTGAGTCAGTAAGGTTTATTGCATTGGGATTTCCGCCAGACTCTTTCATTGCAATGGTGATCAGGCCAGGAACCCATGAGAATGGTACACCAGCAATACCAACAGCTTCCGCTACCCATTTTTGAACCTGGACAGAACCTGTCGCTCCCTTATATGCATCTGCTGTGAAAAGCCCGGCATCCGGAAGAATGCTTTTTAAAAACTGACCAGCTCCATTTTTTAATGTTTGGAGGATACCAGTTCCTAGTGAGTCCACACCTTTACCTGACTTAAAAGGGATAAAGCCTTTAAACAAGTTTTTAATCATTTTTTCAGGACCGTTCAGGATCATTTCCATAGCACCCGAGGCAACATCTTTCGCTTTATTGACAACGCCTTTCCCTGCTGAAATGGCTCCTTTCACAAGCTTCTTGGAGCCATTAAGGGCGTCTTTGAAGAAGTTCCCGACACCGCCTGCATAACCAGGTAGACCGGTTGCCATGACTTCTTTTGACTGACTATGTGGGAGAACCGATGTACCACGCGGTAAATCCCAAACCTGCGGGCCGCCCATTCCAACCACATAAGTTCCGATGCCTGGTGTATGAGCAAGTTCAAAACCTTCTTCACCGACTAATGCCCTTCCGCCTGGGTGAAAGTCTGTCCCTTTTGCATAGGCTCTGCCTGGCGCTATCTGCATTTCAGAATTGCCGCTGTATCCTTTAGGCTTCCATTCAGGAATGGTAGGAATGTGCATGAACTCAAGAACAGTATTGATCCCGCCGGTAATTTTATTAACTACTCCTGCTAGATCAACAAGAAAAGTATCCCATTTCCCGAGCACTTCCCCTGTCTCCCAATCTACTTCTTCTAAATGCCCAGCAGCCTGCAGTTTCGCTTCACTTACCACGCCTTTATGAGTTTTTTCAGCCTGTTTCACAACCTGATCTTTTTCGCTCTTCGCAGAGCTAACTGTATCATCATGCTGTTTTTTAGTGATAGAACCCTTGACGTAATACTCTAGATCAGCGTTTTTCACCACTTCTTTATATTGCTTTTCAGCATTCTTGACCACATTGTCTTTTGCTTTTTTGCTGTTTTTAACTGTGGCAGCTGCTTCTTTTGCAGAAAGTTGGGTTTTGTTGTCTTTTAGTTTTCCAGCGATAATTGTCTGCTCTTCTTTACTCTTAGTAAGAGCAGATTCAACATGGCTATTCATTTTCTTTATAATCTGTTCTATTTCCTTACGTTCGCCATCTGTAATATCTCGGTGATCTTTAGCAGCATTTTCCCAAATCTTTTTGATGCGCTTGGTATACCCGGATATTTCTTTATGCTTGTCCTTATTGTTGTCTTTGATATTCTGTAATGTTTCTGTCTTCTCTTTCTCTGACATTTCTTTATTAGAAGCGTAAAAATCACTTAACACTTTCAAAGATTTATCAGTGCTCTTTTGATAGCCATCAAGAATGGTTTGGCCCATCTTTTCATACTCACTGGACATGTTATCAGCGATTTTTTTCGTGATCTTTTTGTTGGTTAAATAGTAATAATTCAGCTTGGCACTGACTTTGGTGTTCATATCTTCATAAGCATTAATCGCTTTTGAAGTAGATTCAGACACCTTATCGCCAAAGTCGATTGTTGCCGGCAGCACCCTTTTTTTCAAGTTGTCATAATACTTAAATCCCGCATCAGCTAAAAGGGTGACACCAGTAACCGCTATTCCGATCGGTCCCCCATGTAAACTAAGTCCACCGCGCAAAAGACCAACAATCCCGGCACCTTTTTTTAGAATGTTAAAAAGGCCAAATCCACTTTTTGCAAGCTGCATAAACCCGCCAGCGCCTTTTACTGCATTTACTCCAGCTTTGATGATCCCTGAACCGAACTTGAGCAGTTCAGGAGCAAAAGAAAGGATTAATCCGGCGATCGTTCCAACTGGTCCGCCAAACAAGCTCAAGCCAAGGCCTGCTACACGGGAAACGCCACTAAGGCCACTCATCGCTCTTGCGCTTCTGGTTGTCGTTTGTTCAAGCCGTCCTACCCTGGTTGTGGCAAGTGCAGAGGTTTGATGGAATCGATCCATCCTTGTGGATGCTACTGCCGCAGCTGTTGATGTGGCAGTCATGCCCGCTGCTGCTGTTCTTGAAGCTGAGCCGGCCGCAATCGCCTCAGCTGAATAAACGGTTAAACTCGTAGAAGCACGGTTCACATTTCCGGTTAAATAAGCCCCAGCTGTGCGAAGCATATTCCAACCCGCAGCCATTTTAGGAATAGAACCTAATGTCAGCAGGAAAGCCCCGCCCAAGAGCGAGAACACAGTGACCGCTGCACCTGTAATGGCAATTGTGCTCGCCACTGAAGAAGGCAACGAATCAAACCATGTCACAGCACTTGTAATGACGTCTGTTGTAGCACGTATCACTGGGATAAATTGATTTCCAAGTGTAATAACAGCGTTATTTGTGGCCGACTTTAGATATTCAAATGAACCGGCCAGGTTGTCCATTTGCTTATCAGCGATTTTCTCAGCTGTGCCGCCGCTGTTTTCCAATTCTTTTGTGAAGTCTTGGAGTTTATCCTTTCCAGCGTGCATTAAAGTAATGAAGCCTGATAGAGCATGCTGTCCCGCAAGCTGTTTGGCAATCCTGATTTGTTCTGTCTCCGTATAGTCTTTGGTTTTCTCGTTGATTTGCCCTATGATATCCGCTAACGGACGCATTTTCCCAGTTGAATCCGTTACTTTAAGCCCCAGCTCTTCGATTGCCGATGCTGCTGGCTTTGGAGGCGCAGCCAAACGAGTTAATGTTGATCGCAAAGCTGTTCCGGCCATATCAGCTTTAATCCCGCTGTTCGCCATGATCCCGGTTGCCGCGGCCAATTCTTCCATGCTCACGCCCGCGGTTTTTGCTGCCGGAGCTGCATATTTCATGGTCTGCCCAATTTCCTCAAGCCTAGCGTTCGAATTGGTAAACGTATAGGCCATAACGTCAGCAACGCGGTTTGTATCTTCTGCTTTGATATGGAACTCAGTTAGGATGTCTGAAACAATATCAGCTGTGACACCTAGATCAGTCTGTCCGGCTGCTGCAGTTGCCAATAACCCAGGCATTGCGCCGATGATTTGATTGGTCTTATAGCCAGCCATGGCTAAATACTGCATCCCTTCGGCTACTTGCCCATCAGTGTATTGTGTTACGGCGCCAAGATGGCGGGCAGTTTCAGTAAGTGCGGCCATTTGGTCATCTGTCGCATTTGCTAACGCTGCAACCCGGCTCATTTCCTTTTCAAAACTGGCGGCAGCCTTTACAGTCGCCCCAATGCCAAGTGCTCCAACCGCCCCGATAGCTGTCAGCGCCTTCCCTGTTTCAGTCGCAGAATCATAGACAGCCTTTAATTCTTTTGATACTTCTTGAGAATCCTTTTTAAAGACAGAAAAAACACTAGCAGCCCGGCTCGTGTTTCCTGACAAGGTTTCATATTCTTTGCTGACTTGCTGCAGTTCTCTTCCTAAATTTTGATGAACAGCTATTGCATCATTTAAGCGCCGAGCTTGGATTTGTGTCTCGCGGTTGTCCTTTCCTTTTTGACGGGCCAATTCATCATATCTCTGACGGTGTTCTTGAACTAAACGGCCTTGAATCTTATATTTATTGTTTAGGCCTTCCATTTGCGACTGAAGGAGTTTCGTTTGGTTACCGGTATTTTTATAAATACCGCCGGCCGCCTTCATTTCTGAGTTTGCCAGGCGCATTTGCCTTTTTAGGCCTTCAATACCTCGATTAAAACCTGTATCGTCAAGACCTACTTTAACAACCATATTTCCTATTGGTTGAGCCATATGTAAACACCCCGCTTTCCTGGCATAAACTCAATAAAAAAAGACAAGTGAGTACCTGTCTAAAAAATTTGATCAATTGTTACCGTCTTAATTTTCGGCTTATTCTTATTAGCCAAAACCTCTAAGTAATGGTAAATATCCATGTTATCTATTTCAGTCATTTTCCATCCTTGTTCAAGAAGTGTGGAATAAATTTCATTTATTTGCTGGATTCCTTGTTCGTAGGTGTATTCTTCTCCGTCTTCTCCTGCAAAAAATCTTGATCCACTTCCTCAATTTCTTTGTATCCAGCTACCTCTGAGAGAATTCGGCTGACTTCTTTTGTCACTTCAAATGATTGTAGCCCTTCGGTGAACTCGTCATAAGTGAATTGGTCACGGAATATTTTCACAATAAACTGGATTTGTTTCTCCAATGTTTTGATGCTCTTTTCAAGATTATCTGATGTTTTTTCCGCTTCAGCATTTAATCTCAGCGCTTCAAGTAGTGTCTTTGTATTTGTTCGCGGTGCAATAAAAGTTTTAAACTTTTTTTCGTCTTCAAACCACAATTTGATAGAAATATGTTTCTGAGCCATAATGACTCCTCCTTTTGGTTAAATAGATTTTAACTAAATAAAGAGAAGCTTTTCAGCTTCCCCCTTTTATTTCCCAAGATCAGCACTTAGATTTTCTTCTGTGTCTTGTTTATTTTGATAGGCGTCCCCAAAAACTGCCTTATAAAAGTGATCTATATCGAATTTTTCTCCATCTTCATCCGCAACGATTTTGAACACATCGTCCTGCTCTCTATCTACGAATTCGGCTGAAAGTTTGATCGTTTGGAAATCCGTTTTATCTTGTTTTGTTTTCCATTCATCACCCGGCAAAGAGAATCTCCCTTTTACCAAGCCCACATGACGAGACTTGCCGTTTGCTTTAGGTCCTTGAAACGTCATCGCAACCCAAGGAGGAATGATATTTTTCTTAAACAAGTACAATCCGTTTTCATCTTGTTCAATTCCAAGTAATTTAGAGAGAATCTCCATTGGCAGATCCCGCATTTCAATGTCTAATTTAGTTGAACCAGTTGAAACTGCAAGATCGACAAGTTTGTCATCCGCATATTGTTTTTCTGTGGATGTTTCTGTTTCAACTTTCATATTGATTGCAAATTCATAGTCAAGAATTTCTGTAGGAACATAAAATTTACCCGCCTTTTTTAATGGCGCGAATTTCACATTCTTCAAACCTGTCACTGAACTGTATTCAGGCATCTTAAAACCTCCAATTATAATAAAATATTTGCTTCGAACCGATATCCTTTTCGAATAAGACGTTCTTTTTGTAAAAATTCATTGATAGGGACCGTTGTCTGAAAATCCAGGCCGCTCATTACGTCCACAATAGGGGCCAAAATAGGGTCGCATGAACTATTGTGGTACACATCAATCTGATAAACGGCACTGTCTTGTATCGGCTTCCCATCAGCCCATTTAGTTGTTCTGTAGTCTATCTCCTGAACCACAATGTAAGGAGGAGAACTTTCAAGCCCTTCTGGTACGGCCAGTTCATAAATATTTGCAGGATCAATCAATAATAAAAGCGCCGGATGGGTTTCCAGCGCTTCAAATATCTTGTCCTTTAATTGCATTGATCTTTCGATGAGGTTTAAAAGACTCATAGCTTAAACCCCGCCTTTATGACCTTTTCCATAGCATCAAGCATCTTATCATTCGCCTGAATCATGCTGTTTCGAATAAAAGGATTTGCTGCCTGATGAATGGTTCCAAACTCCGGCAAGTGAACACGGAATTTAGTGTCCTTTGTGGGGCCGACAACGGCATATATTTCTCCGTCTTCATCTCGCTTTATCCTGTTTCCAACAATAATGTCCTCGTCAATGTGAGGGTGCTTACCCCCAATAGCTGACCGCGGAGCATTATCATTGATTACTTCCGCCAATACAGCACCTCCTGCTTTTACGGTTGCTTTATGGATTTTTTCGTCCTTGCGGGCTAAGTCTGCGAATGTAGATTCCAGTTCTTTAAACCCCTTCAATTCCAGCTCAAAATTCATCAACTCACCACATTTGCTTTAATTGTAATGAAATGCCGGCGCGAATAGTTAGGCAAGATCGACTCGATTTCATAAGCTTTTTCACGAAAGATGATTCGCATATGCTCGTCTATGTCTTCGCGATGTCGAATTGTAAATTCCACTGTCTTTTCCTTTTGGATGGCAGCTGCAGCATAATACTCTCGGCCTTTTAAACCTTCAGCTTTAGCCCAGCATTCAATTATCGTTTGCCAGCTGTCCTTTCCATCCACAGGCAGGCGGCCAGCAGGCTTCTTTTTCTGAAATTGAATACGGTATCTCATGTCATTCAACATTAGGAGCAGCCTCCGGCAATGTATATTTGAGCTGATTGATCATGGTAGTCAGCACGCCGTCCAAGTTAGAAGTTGTCCCGGCAATTTCTCTGTTTTCATACCAGTGAGCAACGAATGCATTCACACACATTGCCGCCCTGGCTGATTTATTCGGGAATGTAAGACCGGTAGCCGAAGCAATGTATTCTTTTGCTGATGCAATAAAGTCTAAAATCAAATCATCCTCCAGGTCACCATCAACCCGGAGGAACTTTTTTGCCTTTTCTAATTCAACTTTCTCTTCTTCTGTCATTCGACATCACCTGTCTTTCATTCTGCAGAAGTGTTTGGTTTCAGCTCATCAATTTGTTTTTGTAGCCCATCTAATACGTTTTTCACTTCACTATTTAAGTGATCCATCATAACGCTGCCTGTTCCAATGTTAATGCTGCGGACTGATTTTTCTCCCAGCATTTCATGTACAATAGATTTTTCTCCGATCACAGCTGGATCGCCCTTGTCACCCTTTGGACCTTGGGGACCTGGCTCACCTTGTGGGCCAGCATCTCCTTTTGGACCTTGAGGACCAGTGTCTCCTTTGTCTCCCTTTGGTCCCTGCGGACCGGTTTCCCCCTTAGGACCTTGAGGGCCGGGATCACCTTGAAGGCCTTTAACATAGAGAGGATTTTGCTCGCTGTTATCCGCAATAGATACATCAGTAATTGGTTCCCCTGATCCATTGTCTCTTGCTGATGTTTTTGCTCCATTACTTTCATTTAGAAAATCTGCCATGTTAAATCAATCCTTTCGTTTTTTATTTACCTAAGTCCGCAGATTCAGTCGATGGTGTTTCTACTTGTGCCCCTTCTCCAACAACAAGGTCAGTAACGATGACGGCAGCTTCTGGATCAACAACTTTCCCGTCGAAACGCTCAATACCTCGGAAATATGTTTGGTCAGTGAGGAATGCGTCTCCTCCCACGTCAGTTGATTTAATTTCAAATTTTTCACGGTCAAACATGAAATAAGCACGTTCAAAATCACCGAAAAGAATATGAGTCTTTTGTGTCTTATCGTCAGTTACAATTTCGTCATAAACCTCAACCGGTCGTCCGAACAAAAGGAAGCTGTCTTCGTCTCTAGGATCTTGAGCTAAGATTCCTCTGCCGTTTTTATCTTCAATGTTCGCCAGGGTTTCAAACGCTTCAGTATTCATAACCCACTTTGCATTTTTACGATATCCGCGTTTAATCTGGTTTTTAACCTTACGTAGAAATTTAATCGTAATTACAGAAGGCGCTTTAAGAGTTTTATATTTTTCACTAGTGATAATCCCCTCAACATTTGTTTCGCCGCCTTTTCCATAAAAGACTTCATCATTTTCTGTCACTACAGCAGATTCAGAGAGCCAGTCCACGATCTCACGAACAAAGTTTACAAATGAATCATTTAATAGCTCGCTAGAAACAGGCATAAATCCGGCGAACTTTTTGACGTTGTACCAGATTTGTTCGAATTCCATGTTTTTCAGTTCTTTAATTTGTTCTTTCTCGGCTGTATTATAGAGTTTTCCAGCCACACCTTTTCGGACTGTATAACTCCCTGATGGGGCAGTTTTTGGTACAACGCGAACCAGATTCCGAACAGAGTTTAATTCCTTGATTGATTTTAAAATCTCTTTTGAAATATCGTCCGGAACAGTATATCCGCCGTCTTTATCACTTCCAGCAGACAAAGAGCGATTTTCTTTTAGGACACGCTGCATCATGCTTCTTTCTTCTTCGCCAAGGTCATGGCTACGTCCGGTCAGCACTTTAAACCAAGCATCCCGGTACTCTTTTGTAGCTGTTAAAATATCGCGCTGTTCGGGTTCTTCATCGGGCTTTCGTTCGAATTCTGGTACAAAGTTTCGTTCTTCACCCAATGCCGGCAGTTCCAAGCCACGCTCTTCTGACATAAGCTCGATTTGTTTTTGTAGCGCCTTGGCTTCATCAAGCATGCTGCGGGCTTCTTCGGACTTCCCTTCATTTAAAAGATTGGATGCCTCTTGTTTTTTCTGTGTGAATTTTTGTCTCAATTCACGTTCTTTTTTCGTCATAGCAACTGTCATTCGTATTTCCTCCTTGAATTTGGACATAAAAAATAGACCTAAATTGTCAGGTCTAAAAGTTCAAGCTCCATTTTTAATTTTTCAATTGGGGCAGCACGCATTTCTTTTAACTGCTCCAGCTTAGCCAAGCTTCGTTCACTAACAACGGCCTCTGTATCGCTATAGGCAGGTGTTGTGACCAGCGATATGTCAGAGATTCTATCTATAGCATTGATTCGCCGTTCATAAACTCCTTCTTCATCATTATGCTGCCACTCATCTGGCTCTCCGTTTCTATAATCCAAAGAAAAAGCAAAAGAACACTGATTAACGACTCCGCTTCTAACATTCACCATTAAATCCTTCGCATACGACGTGTCTGTAGGGATAAAACGGAATTTGAGACCTATTGCATCTGTTTCTAGTTCCAGCCTCCCTACATCCTCAGAAACGGTATTTCTCGCTAAGGGATAATCCTGACGGTGATTAAATAGAGCGACTACGTTAGATAGGTCTGTAGAATCCAGGGCGTTCCGGCTGATGATTTCTTTAAACCATCCTCCCAACGGCTCGGACCATTTTTCGAATTTCAAAGCGTATCCCTCAATAAAATGCCTTTTCTCTCCGCCTTCACCAGCAGAGCGTAACTCAATTTTCGTTGTCAGATGACGTACTTCCTTGTTCACTTTTGTTTTCACCCCCTTTAACTGATTTTGCTTTACTCATTTGATATTGCTCAAGCGTATCTAAGAACGTGTAATTTAGAGAAACAAGATGACGGTCTCCATTTTCTATGGCATTTCTCTCTTCTAATGCTCGGATCTCATTAATATTCAAACCGCTGATCCGTTCCATAATTTCGTAATACTCAGCCCTTGATTTTGCATCACCACGTAATTCGCTATTAACATTAAATTTGGTATAGTACCCCATTTTAATATCATCATCGGTAAACAGCTTAGTAATGAACTCTTGTTCAAACGATACTAACCACGGCTGAAGTGTATTTTTTACATATTCAATAGATTGGTGTTCGATATTGCTAAACGTCGCCCGATCGAGCTCATTGATCTTATGCAAAGGGACTTTAAAAATAGAGGCAATCTGAGCCTTATTAAATTTCATTGATTCTACAAATTGCGCCTCTTGCAATGGCATTGAAATTGATTGATAATCAAGCCCGGCATCAATAATGGCAATATTTCTCCCTGCATTTACCCTGTCCCATTCTCTCCTTGCTCGGTCCTTCGCGCCTTCCTCTAACAAGGTAGGCACTTTCAGAATGCCCCTGGGAGTGGCATCATTCTTATACAACTTCGCGTTAAATTTTGTAGCAGCTGATTGAGCTCCGACTTGCTCTCTTATAACGCCTATTGGACTTTTACCGTTAATCCCGTCCTCAGTCATACCTTTGAAATGCAAAACCTCATCAGCATACAATTCCACTCTTTTTGAATTAATGATGGTTTCATACCACAAAATTCCTGTATTCGGGTCCACATAGGGGTGAGTATTGGCCGGATTTAATGGTAGCAAATCAGTAATAAAACCATTTTGATCAGGCTTTAAATACGAATATCCATTGCCCCAGGTACAAACATGAGTCATCATGAGCTTCTTCCAAGTGAAAGCTGTCATGTATTGATTCGGTTTAAGATAAAGTAATGAAGCAATTGGATGGTCCATCCCGCTTTCGATATTTCCATTAACCTTCCGGAATGTATGAATCGAAAGTTTAGCAATATCATCGGATAAGACATTCACACAGGAAAACACATCAGGATGAACCAGTGCAGTAGCTTCACTTACACGCTCACCGCTTGCCGTTTTGGAACCGCCAAACATATCAACTATCCACTCTGGTGGATCAGCAAGGTTCCAGGGGGCAGATTCGTTTGATCTTTTTGAAAACAATCCTTCTAAAAACAATTAATCACCCCTTTTCTTGCTTAAAAGCGCAGCATAAAACATAAAAAAGACACCCGTCAGAATAAGACCGATGTTTGCGTTCAAACGATATGCAGCAGTCAGAACAAAAGCAGCTCCAATGATAAATAGAAAATCATTCAAAAAGAGTAGAAAGCCCTTCAATATTTTCTTCACTCTTACACCACCTTTAGAAAGAGAAAGAAGCTGACTGAATATAAGCATTTAAATCAACTTCATTATTAATCTGAGAAGCGCGCACATATGCATTAATTAAAGCTGCTGCCGGATCAATACGCTGAGTTGATTTGGATTTATCAAGCATGATATTCTCCTGGGCGTCCATTTTTGTTACCGCATTACCCATCGCCCATGTTAACAAATCATTTTTAGGATGAATGACTTTTTTCGCCTTCACTTTTGCTCTAAAATCTTTTGTTGGTTCAGACAACGTGGCTATGCCCTGCCGTATTTCAACCATTGTGTATCCATCCGCTTCCATTTGCTGAGCAAACTGTGTGGCGTTATATGGATCATAGCCTATTTCCTTGATACGCCAGCCGTTTTCTTTCTCCATTTTCTTAATGTATGCCCTGATATAGTCATAATCAACAACGGCACCATCTGTTGTCGTTAACCATCCCCTTTTCTTCCACAGATCATAGGGGACGTTATCTGTCTTCATTCTTTCATGGAATGTGTCCTCCGGCATAAATCCGTGGCTTTCTACAGCAAAACTGCCGTCATCTAACGGAAAGATAAAAGAGGCTGCCGTCAAATCAATCGTTTTTGATAAATCGATGCCGACATAACACTCTCGGTTTTTCAAGTCTGGAAGTTGATCAGACCCGCAGTCTGTCCATGCCTGCATATCCATATAGCCATTCTCCCGCATGTTAACCCAAATATTCATGTTTTTAGTAAGGAAATTCCGCATTTTTTCAGGAACCGCAAGAGCGACTTCGAGTTCACCACGCAAATATTCAAGCCCATGTTCATTCGCTGCTACAATAGGATTAGCTTTTATCCAGTTACGCTCATCCTTGATGTCATCGCCTTTATCCAGTTCATTGATCATCACAAAATACTGTTCATTTTGTTCAACTTTATTTGGGTCCAAAATGCGAGACACGTAATCATATTCCACCCGGTAGGCAGGATTGTTCAATTCAAATCCGGCAGTCGTGATGATAACCATCAAAGGTTGATTTCTTGCCCCCATCCCCGAAGCAAGGACATCATAAACTTCAGATGTTTTATGTGCGTGATATTCGTCAATAATGCCACATTGAGGGTTGAAACCATCCCCTGTTTTGCCAGCATCCTTGGAAAGCGCCTCGATTTTAGATTGAGTTTTTGGATGCTCAATTTTACCATATGCAATCCGATATTTTTTCTCAGGCTTGTTTAAAAGGTCAGCTTGCATAATCTGTGCCTTAATCTCATTCCAGCATATCTTTGCCTGTTCTGCTTTTGTCGCCCCTATATAAACCTCTGACATATACTCATCATTTGCAAAACCTTCATAGGAACCTACACATGCAAGGCTTTGTGTTTTTGTGTTCTTTCGGGCAACACCCCAATATACTTTTCTGAAACGGCGGAATCCTGTATCTTTGTGTACCCAGCCGTACACATTTCCGAAAATAAAAATCTGTATAGGTTCAGGTACAATATTTTCACCCTGCAAAGGTCCTTTCGTATGTTTAAACTGGGTCATCCAATAAAGAAACCGGCGGGCTTTTTCATCATCAAACACATAAGGAAACTCCCTTGTGCCTTCCCGACTCACATCATTTAAAAAACGCTCGCAGGCCCAAATGTGTTTTTCACACGCCACAATCTCACCCGATATCACATCGCGCGAGTAATCAATGAGAAATTGTTTGATTGTCTTCATACGTTTTTAAACTCCTTCTCTGCAGCCGTCTTTTCCCGCTCCTCCTGGGTACGAGTAATAGCAAGTTTTGCACGAGCAGACGGTGTAAGGCCAAAGTCATTCGCTGCTGATTTCATTTGATCAAAATAATTCTTTTGCCGCTTTAATAACGGATGCTCTTCACCAACAAGCTTTATTGGGTTGCCGTCTTCATCTTTTCCTTCCGTATGGACCATGATCCCGTCTTCTTCAATAATTTTAGAAATTGATACATACTGCGAATAGGCATTACAATAGGCAGCCAACATGCTTATGTCCGCTTCCGTGATGATTTCAACTTCTGTTAATAGAGCAGCAACCCGTTTGAATTCTTTTTTCCCGACCTTATCCAACCACGTTGGCGGTTTTATATTATCGGATCGCATTTTCATTTTCTTCTCGTGCTCAGCCCGGGCGGCCAGCTCTTCCGTATTCTTTTTATTTGGGTTGCCCTGTATCAATTGAAGCGTCGCGGATTTTGCAGGCCTCGGCATGTTCTCACCTCATTTCACATCAAAAAAATTGCATTTTTTACTTGTTTTTTTCACCAATCGTGATACGATGGAATTAACAACAAAACCAGTCGTACCAAGCCCTCTCGGCAATTTCGCCGGGAGGGTATTTTGTTTTTCTGGAACTTTGAAAAGCGGTGTTTGTTTGCAGAAGAGGGGGCGCCGTTCTCCAAACGTTTCCTTTCCAGAGATTTGGATAGGGGGGGGAGGTTCACTTGCCCTTACTCCCGTGAACCTTGTTGTGACAGGCGTTACACAGGCTTACAAGGTTGTCCAAGTCTAATCTTTTCGCCCAATCTTCCTTTACTTCCACAATATGATGCACCATGTCCGCCGGAGTGAAGCAATGATCTTTTAAACAATGCTGACAAAGATAATTGTCTCTTATCAAAGCAAGTTGTCTTGTTCGTTTCCAATCTGTTGATTTATAAAAACTTGTTATTGTTTTGTTTCTTGAATGTTTGTTGTAATGTTTTGTTTCTTCTTGTTGCTGTGTCTTGTGTGCATCACAGTACCGACCACGGGTGAGGCTGGGGCACCCAGTGGCGGCGCATATCCTTAAGGACTTAGACGGCATTTCTGATCCTCCTTCAATGTCAATTAATATTTGTTCAACTTTTTACTTGTCTGCTCGATTAACCGATGCATAAGCAGAACAATACTCCCCCTTAAATTGGAAATACACCATCAGAAGGTGCTTAGCCTTCTTATTTTCTGGACTTTTCTGTACTGGATACTTCTGATGCTCTTTTGATTTCACCTGGTTGAATTCCCTAAATAAAAAGCGCCCTCCCTGTTGGGAAAGCGCCTAATATAATTACACTGTCATATCCATTTATTCTTAACTGGCAGACATTTCGTAAAAACAAACCAAAAAGATATAAATCACCATTATTTTTTTCTATTTATTTTCCGGTTTTTTTTCGCTAGTTTCTTTTTGTTTTTCTTTTTATTTTGAGTGGTTTTTATTTTAGGATTAGTTCTTTTTTTCTTAGATGAAGGAAAGTAATGATTAAAAGGTCTGAACTCAATACCTTTATTTATATAACTAAACTTACGGGTTTGATAAACAATTTCGGCTAATCCTATACAAGACCTCATTAATTTAAAACATTCTTGAATAAACTCTGTTAAGTATAAACTTTCAGCAGTACCTCTATTTACATCACCTGAAGGGTAATATTTCAACTTCTGTGTATCAACATTATAGTTGTAACTTCTATGTGCTATTGCATTTCGTAATCGATTATCAACTTTTGAGACAAATATTTTATCAAAGCTTTCTTG
>NZ_MOEO01000021.1:0-17591 GCF_001875785.1 Bacillus sp. FMQ74
TACTGTTCATGTCATACTCCTCACTTCATTTTAAGTAAAAGGTTTAACATGTAGATGGAATACTTTAGACAAATTAAAATACTTTTTCAGGAATAGTTTTGTAATTCTTCTTCAATATCTTCAAGAACCAGAGATATAGGTTTTGAAACTGAATTACTATTGTTAAAAAATATTGATAAACCGACTCCATCTTCAAGCATTCCAGGGAGCCAATTTTCCACAAAATCATCCAAGGAAATTGATTCTGGACTGGTGTCCTTCCATTGCTTAATAGCACAATGATTTGCATGTTCTTTTGTCGCCCAAAAATGCAGGTGTAGTATACCGTTCTCGCCTTCAGATATAACCCATCCGTCGTCGTTACTTAATGACCAGACTTCTTCATAGTCAACAACTTTCTTAATAAAATAACGATATCTTTTATCAGGATCTAACTTTAATGTCATCTCAAGTTCATTTTTATTCATTTTTCACTCTTCCTTGTAAGCAGTGTAAGAGGGACATCAGCTGTCCTTGCCCCTATCTAATGCCCCTCTGGATATAACATCAGATTATTATTACGATAAATTCCGCGGTAACGGTTAGGGAAGTTTTGAAGATTTTTTTACATCTTCCAGATTTGTTTTTAAAGCATCTGCAAAGGATTCTAGCTTTTTTTCATTACAGGTAATCTCAAACAAATTAGAATTAAACTTAACATCATCTTCAAGTATAATTTTAATCTTAAAGCTGTAATTTCCGTTTTCTTTATTAATACTCAGAATTAAAAGTGGTTCAATGGTTTTTAAATTTATCCTGTCTTGATTTCCCATTATCAGCGTTTCAATTCCAGATATCAGCATTTTATATTCACTTTCTAATAAAACAGCGGAAAAATTGCGAACGATCGCTTTTTTATTTTCCAACAACTCAAATATGGATAAAATAAATGGATCATCATCCATCTCTTGATACCTTCTCGGTGTTAGTTCAAGTTCAAGACAATCGTCTTTAATGTTGGCCATGCTGCCTCCTTGTTTTATATGAGGATTATTTAATAAAATTTCCTTTCCAGTACTGCTGTCTGAAATCGTAATACCATCGGTGTTTACAAATTGTATGGCTCCTGTTAGGTTTATAACCTTTCTTATGTGATGATTTATTTATGATTTGAATGGTATGCATAAAACGATTGATCATCAAAGCGAACGGTTTCAGCTTCTATAGCAATCAGCATTCTGTTCATGTCAATAAGAAAGTTAGCATTTGATTGATACTCCGGAATTACAGAATTTGATAGATTCCCGATTCCCTCCGGGTGATAACTCATCTCAAATACTTGCCAATTGTATTCTTCCGGATCTATTTTTTCCAATCTTATATCTCCGTCACCTCCATTGAAATAAACAGATGCTACATTTTGAAATATAATTTTATGCGTATATTCAGCTTTATTTTGAACAACATGAATCTCAATTAAGAGTTCTTTTTTAAACACATTAAAGTCAATTTGAAGTACACTGCACCCCCCATCTATGTAATCTACCCATTGATTAATTGTTTTGTACATTGTCATCTCCTGCCTCTTTTTTAATCAATAACACCTTACCACCAAACACAAATTACTCCGTATATTGTTTGATCCAATCATTTAAATCATCTGTTGAATGCAAATAAGTTTCAGGAGAATCTTTCAAATCAATCCCGCTTAGAAGGATTAACATACTCCAGACTCTATCTTCTTCTACTTCGGGGTCATCCGCATGAACATAAGTTCCAGCCCAATCCGACACTTCTTCTCTTGTTGTTTGTCCATTTAAGACACTTTTGATTTTATTTATGCATTCTATTAGCTTTGGCTCGGTCAAATTGATCACCGCGTATTCAAGTACTAAATGATTTGTTATTAGTATGCAAAGCACCGTACTGATATTTAGATATTGAAGCTTTTTCCGTAAAAAGATATGTTCCAAAAGGTTTCTAATCTACCAATAAACAAGCTCACAGCCATATTCCGTGTGCAATACACATAATCCGAATTGACACTCAGGCTCAACCAAAATAAAACTATGATTGAGAATCCCTTCATCGAACTCAATACACTCCAATAAGCAGTCAAGGCGCTCGAGACATTTTCCAAAAGAACAAACTAACGCACCAATTTCGCTGCTGTATTGATGAAACAGCAGAACGTCCCGGTCATCGTAAGCAACATATGACTGAGATATTTTCCAGATCAGCTGTTTCCCTTCCGTTTTTTCGAGGGCATCAACCTCACGGGTGTTGGCTAGTATTGAATTTGATAAAACCAGCTCAAGCAATTGCCTGCTTTGCGCCAGATCAGCAAAACGATAAGTGAAGCCTCTTTCTGCACAAGGGACTAGTTTTTCTTTGATTTCGCTCATCAATAAACGTCTTTTATTCTCGGCGAGTTTTTCGATCAATCTTTTTTGCATGAGCCGCATTCCCTCCGACATCAATTTCTCAAGCTCTTTAATTGATCAATCATTCTCTTGTTTTCTTTGTCATTCATCATTCAGATTTGTTCTGAAAAAAGCTTGTATCGCTTATTGATACAAGCTTCATTTCTACTATTTAAAAAAGTGGATTTTCCCCAAAACGCCCCCACAGTTTTGGAAACCTTTCAGGCAAATCTTCTTCTTCCCAATCCAATTCAATACCGTCCGATTCGGCAAGTCCCTTTTGTTCAAGCGCATCTAAAAGCTCGTCGTGTACTTCATCATCCCATTCATCGTTGCCAGTCTTCATATATGTCAACGCCTCGATTGCCACTGACAGCAAGTCTTCATTTTGTGGATAGCCTTCCTCGTCAAGCGTTTCCTCCGTGATGTATGCTGCCAAATACTCGTGATCATTCAGCACTTTTTCGAATGTCTCTTTGCCCTGGGCAATCAGCCATCCACGGAAATAATCAAATGTATCGTCCGAGCAGCCGTCCATTAGGATGTATGCTGCCGCCCATAGTGAGGACAGATAGCTTTTTTGCATGAATGTCTGAAGCATAAATTCAAAATCAACGATCTCATTGACTTCTTTTTTCAATAATGCATCACGCAGCACTCATTAGGTTCTTCCTGACTCCCAGCTTGGTCAATAAGCTGCCAAAACGATGTTTCATTCATTTGTTTTCCCCCCTCTGATATCTCTCTTATAAATCCCTGAGTCTGATAGTGCATAAATAGCATTACTTGTTAGTTTCAGCTGTTGTATCGAGAGCTCCCGCCCGTCTTGATCACAGCATTTCACCTCATGCATCGGCATACTGACATAAGCCGGAATGAGGGACAGTGAATGTTCATCTTTGCATATCCAAAACCCGTCATCTGAAATCGCAAGCTGGTCATATACCCCCGAACATTCTTTATCAGAAACAATCCACACTCGTTTCACGTCGGTCTCATCAAATGCGGCAATGACTGTATAAGAGTAATACAGCATGTATATCAGTCCATCTTTTTCTGCAAGTGCATAGCAGTCATCTACCACGGGCGCATATATTTCTGAAAGCTGTTGATCAATGTGAGTTTCCTTTAGTTGTCCGTCTAAAGTGAAGCACAGCACACTTTGTCCATTTGAGTTTTCATCATCATAAATGCCTTCATCGCTTAAACCGACCCATAGGTTTTGTTTCTCATCCAAAAGACAGCAGGAAACCCCTGAAGGCAAGTGAAAAGCACTTTTCACTCTTCCCTCTTCTGACAAAACCTTTGCCTTCAGCTCATACGATTCGTAATAAACGAAGACATAGCCATCTGCACATTGTTGAAAGAGCAGAATATCACTGTATGAAATCTGCTCTTTCACTTTAAAAACCCGAACATCACCGGAAGGATCATAGATTGTAATGGTGATATCACCTTTCAACCCTTTTCCAATGTATACACGCCCCTGGGGATCAGTATGGAAAAAACAACCTAGGGTGTCCGTGTTGATAATTTGATTCATTTTTAATTTTTTCATTGGTTATGCTCCTAGGTTTTCAAAAACTTGAATATTACTGTTCATTTTAAAAAACTGATAGTCGACCTCTAATAATTGCATCCCTCGTAAATATAATCTATCCACTGTTCAAACGTTTTTTGTATATTGCCCTCCCTTAACTAATCTCTGAATCCATTTACCAATATATCCGTATATAAAAGCGACTTGTTGACAATGATAATTATCAACAAGTCGAAAAAGTAAATTACTCTGTATATTGTTTAATCCAATCTTTTAAATCATCTGGTGAATGCAAATAAGTTTCTGGTGAATCTTTTAAATCAATCCCACTTAGAAGGATTAAAATATCCCAGACTATATCATCTTCTATTTTAGGATCATCAGCATAAACATAAGTACCAGCCCAATCAGCCACTTCTTCTCTTGTTGTCTGTCCGTTTAAGACACTTTTGATCTTATTTATGCATTCTATTCGCTTAGGTTCTATCAACTATATCACCACTTTCCTATATACTTCCCTTTACTATTAAAACGATAGTGTACTTTGACTCTTCCATTTTGAGGCCTAACCTGTCTTACTTTTCCTCGATGATCGATAGTTTCATGCCAAGTTCTTTTTCTTCCGGTTTTGTAATTCCATTCTCTGACCACTCTTCTTCCAGCCATCTCTCCTCTTTTTTTAGCTGGTGATACATGACCATAATACCGGTAACGATTTCCTGATAAATGTCTTATTCTTGCCTTCCCATACTTTTGTGACTGCTTATAATGTGTTTTTAACTTATTATACTGAGAAGCACTATGTGCCGCATTAGATGCCCGCTTTGCATATTTCGCTACTCTTAATACTTTTAGCATCTTCCCAGGTCCAAAATTAGAAGCAGCTGCCCATGCAACACCTCTCCAACCCTTTCCAGATCTGTACGCCTTATATCCATCATAGGCCGCAAATCCAGCATTCACCACTAACCATACCCAATGCCCATCCGGATCAACATTCATCACAGGGTTATTATTTCCATAAGCATACCCATTTTGATCCAATGAGTCGCCGTCGCTGCCCGGGTCTGGGTCGAGCGATAGGAACACGCCGTTTCTTGGCTCGTAGTAGCGGGCCATGAGATAGTACAGGCCGGTTTCTTCGTCGTATTGGTAGCCTGCGTAGCGGTAGCGGTTGTCTTTCACTTCGTCACTTGCTTCGGTTTTTGTTGGATTTCCCCATGCGTCGTACTGATATTTGGCAACGGTTTTTCCAGTGCTGTCTGAGATCGCGATGACGTCTCCGTGTGCATTGTAATGATAGAAATATTTCTTGCCATTTTCTGTGTAGGATAACAGCTGGCCGCTGTCTCCGTACGTGTATGATTTTGTGACTTTGTTGTCCGCGTCTGTTTCATACAAGACGTTCAAGCTGTCTCCGTCGTAGAAGTAGTTTGTGACTTTTCCGTTGACGGTTTTTTGGATTCTGTTTCCTTTTTCGTCATACTTATACGTTGCGAATGGCTTGTCTTCACCTTTTTTGGTAACGGCGGTCAGGTTATCTTCTGCATCCCACGTATATGTGAATTTTCCGTCGGATGTGCGGTTGCCGTTTTTATCGTAAGAGATGCTTTCTTCATTGACTTTTGTCAGCTGGTTCATGATGTTGAAGGAAGCGTTCACCGTTTTGCTTGAGCCGTCTTTTACAGTTGTAACGGTTTTCCGGTTCCCGAATCCATCATATGTGTATTCAATGACAGTACCGTCTTCATGGGTTTCTTTGACAAGCTGATTCAGCTTCCCATACTCATATCGCACCTTGCCGCTTGCTGAGCTGTTTATCGTTGTGCGATTGCCGTTGGCATCATATTCATAGCTTTCCGTCAGAATGTTTCCGCCGTTTTTGTCACCGATATGCAGCGAGCTTACAAGGTTTCTTTCGTCATATGAAAAACTTGTTCCGCCGCCGTTGCCCGTAATAAAGGTTTGGACGTTGCCATTTTCATCATAATCAAATGAATATGAAGATGTACTGTCTTTCATCTCAATCATTTGATCCAGCTTGTTATACGTAAATTGATTCGTTCCTTTTTGGTCCCCATGAGTCCACGAGAAGGTTTTCAGCTTATCGGAGTCACTAGGGTATGTCCAAGTTTGACTGCCGCCGCGGTCAGTCAATTCGGTTAAACGGTTTTTATTGTCAAATGTCCGTTTCTTTGTGGTGTTCTGCTCTTTATTAACGACCGACGTTTCATTTCCATTTTTGTCATACGTGAAATTATACTTTTCTGTACCGTTATACGACTTTGATTTCACCCGGTCTGTTCCATCATAAGAAAGAGATACTTCGTTGCCATTCGGTGAAATGGTTTTGGTCAGATTGCTGTTGGCATCATATTCGCTTGCTAGCACATTGCCCAGAGGGTCAGTTGTTTTGACAAGCTTGCCCATCACATCATATTCGTATTTATAGGTTTGATCTGCTCCCGCCCGGATGGTTTTGCTTATCTCATTGCCTTCCTTATCATAGCTGTGAAGGATAGACGTGCCGTTGGAGAGCGTCATGTTTGTCAATTGGTCTGCCTGATCATACGTATAGGTTGTTTTTTCACCTTTTGCATCCGTTTCAGACGTTTTCTTACCAGTTTCATCGTAATCAGTTGAAGTGGCGTAACCTAGTTCGTCCTCTTCCTTGGTCACATAGTTGCCATTACTGTCATACGTGCTTTTTGTTAGAAGGCTTCCTTCAATCAGGCGGATATCATCAAACCAGACTGTGCCTGTCGCACTCTTTTGGAACAGAATGCTAATGTCCACTTTATTAATCGGCTTTGTTTTTGGGATGACAACAGCTGCGCGATTCCATTCCTGTGTTCCAGAAGGGAATTTCGCATTGTATACACCTGTGCTGCCGTCCGCGTAAGTGACATTCGCCTGCAGAGAATAGTCTTTTTCATCTGTAAACTTGACACTGCTTGCTTTCGACATGCCTGTCAGTGTGAGATAAACCGGTTTGTCATTTGCGCTTTGCCCTAAGACAACGGTTTGTTTTGTTACTGATCCGGCTTGGGACGCACTGGTCCGGGCAGCTTTTAATGATACATCATCATTAAAGCCTTCTTCAGAATCAACGGATGCTCCGCTTGCATTCCAGCTTTCCGTTGCTGAGGTGAAACTGCTGTTTTGAACTGGATTATAGCTTGATGATACTTCGCCTTTTTCCAGCTGGACTTCATCAAACCATGCTTTTCCTTTGCCATCTTTATCTTTATGATCGACTTCCATATACACAACGGCTTTTCCTGCATTCGCTGGAGTCATAAAAGTGATTTGCCGTTTTGTCCAGTCATTTTTTCCGGCTAATGCACTGTATTCATTGTGAATCCATTGAATTCGTTTTTGATCTTTGTCTCGCAGATCAATGTTAAAGTAGGCTCTTGATTTCGCTAGATCCGTTTTGATTTTCCCGCTTAATGTATAGGTTGTATTCGGCTCCAGTTCAACTGTTTGTGTTGCTGACGAATACCCATGATCTATTCCGGCAGACGTTGATTGGCTCAAGACTTCCAATGCCTTTGATCCGGAAAGAACCCCGCTTTTATCGGCGATGACTGAAATTTTGCCGCTGTCTTTAGAGGCAGTCAGATTCCAGCCGGATTTTTGCGCTTCAAAGCTTCCATCTTTCAAAATATTAGTTGAAGCTGATAAATCTTTGCTCGATTGAATCTGGTTTCCATATTTATCATAAACAGCTGCTGACGATGACTTTCCGCTCTGATCGGTTTCGGATACAGCATCGAGTCCATCATAGGCAATATCCGTGACATTGCCCTCGGTATCCTTCATCTTTGTGACATCGTTGTTTTTGTTGTATTCGTATGTCTCAGTTCCATATGCGTCTTTAACCGACGTAACGTTGCCATCTTTGTCATATTGATAGCTTTCCGTTGCTTTTCCGGTGCCGACGTCGTTTGGATCTACATCTTCTACGACATTATTGCCTTCATATTTTGTATTTGTTGTAATTTTTAAACCTTCCGCATCATCAATGACCTGAATCGGATTTCCCGCTTCATTATAGCCATACTGTACCTTCCGGCCATTTGGCTGTGTCATAAGAAGCGTCTTTTTATCAGCATCATAGCTGTAGACATATGTTTCTTTTTTAGCGTTGATCGCTTTATCGAGACGGTGTCCGCTATACTGATATTCGGTAAAGACAGGCTTTGCTTCGGTACTGTTGGCTGAATATTGTTTGACAAGGCGTCCTTCGCCATCATAGTCATAGCTTGTGACAGTCCCGTCTGTATCTGTAACCTTCTTCAGCAAATCATTCTCATATGAGTAGGTGACTTTTTTATTCTTAGGTCCGGTGATAGAAGTCACATGGCCATTTTCATCATAGGTAAATGTAAGCTTGCGGCCTGATGCATCTGTAATGGCGGTCAGTTGATTTTTGTCATTGTAAGTATAGACGGTTGTATTGTTGTGGCCATCCACTACTTTTTGGAGTTTGCCGCCTTTTTTATTAAAATAAGCGTTGGTTTGATCCTTTGTTTTTAATATGAACTGATCAGCTGTTTCTGTTAATTCAAGATATACACCGGTCGGCGGCTGATACGTGCCATCGGCTTTTTTCGTGAATCGATGTGTCGTAGCGTCTTCATCGATATACATTGCCCCGCCATCCGTTGAGATGACAGATGTTTCTGCATCAGCATACCAGCCTTGCCCAAATAAATGATCAGAGCTGTCAAGACTGTTGTAGGTTCTCGATAAGCCAAGTCCTGGACCGCGTCCGTCAATTGACAAATCTTCTTCATTCACAATGACATTGCCTGTCGCACCATTTAACTGGCCGCTTGGGATATCAATGATAGACCAGTATTCTTCTGTCCCAAGGAATTCTGCGCCTTCATGGAACGTTGGGTTAAAGGGCGCCGTTGGAATCGTTTCACCATTCGCATCATAGGCGACAAGCGTGAAAGAATAATTCTTCTTCCCTTTGTAATTCCCATTTGCATTGTTATAGACAGGTGATGGATCGAGGGCTAATTCCCCGCCTTTTCCATCTGTATGAAGCTTATAGCTTCCGGCTTTGATTTCCTCAGAAGTCGGCCAGATGTTTTTATTTTGGGTTGTCCAATGATCAGCATCACCAACATCAAAGGACTGATATTCTTTACCGTTGTAAATGTTAACTTTATAGCCCTTCGCATTTTGAACCTTTTCCCATATCAAATTCACATAACCGGTTTGGCTTGATTTTGTGTTTGTATACAAATAGCCAGTTAAATTCTTTGGCTTAGCGATATCAGGAAGTGCCGGGTTAGCAGCCGGTGATGCAATAGCTTCGCCGTCTTTGTTGTATGCGATAATTTTAAACGAGTAATTTCTTTTGGCTCCATCTCCCCCGGCGTTTTTATAGGTTGGTCCGGGATTGATCGGCAGCTCTGCTCCGCTTCCGTCCTTTAGGTGAAGAGCATATTTTCCCGCTTTGATTTCTGCACTTGTCGGCCAGATCTTTTTCCCTTTTGTGGTCCAAGACGTCTGATTTCCGAGATCAAGTGTCTCAAAGCCTTTCCCATTGAACACCTGAACCTTATAGCCGGTTGCACCAGATACAGCTTTCCAAGAAAGATCGAAATACCCTGTGGCATTTCCATTATTATAGCCCTTGGTTGACGGTGCTTGTGCTTTTCCTACATTAGGGATAACAGGCTTTGCCGGTGCGGACATCGCTCCTTCACCTTGGTCAAATATCGCACTGACGCCAATCCAATAATTTTTGCTTGTGGCATAGCTTCCGCCGGAATTCTTATAGACCGGGGATGGATCTAATGCCAATTCAGCTCCTTCCTTGCCGTCCAGATGCAGTTTATATCTCTTGGAGGCAATTTCTGCGCTCGTAGGCCAGATTTTTTTTCCTTTTGTGCTCCACGACGTGACGTTGCCTGCAGAAATCGCTTGATATTCCTTACCATTGTAAATCCATACCTTATATCCTTTTGCGCCTTCAACCTTTTTCCAGCTGATATCAAAATAACCAGTGGAATCGCCGTTGTGATAGGCTTTAATTGTAGGTGTGTTTCCCTTTGGTATGGTATACGTCACTTCAATATACGGTTTATTGGCGGAGTTCGCTGAAGAAATTAGTTTTTTCCAGTATTCCTTACCGTTTCCGTTTGTATGAAGCTTAAACCCATAGTTGGCCCCGCCGGAGTTCCATGACTTTACAGCAGCGGTCACATCGTAACTTGCCCACTGTCCTTTATGGACGTCGGCTTTTCCGATATTTTTAGATGCCGGTTTGGTGTTCCATGTTACTTTTGCATTATCATAATTGCTGCTGACCGTATCCAGCCAAAGACCGGTTGCCTTTGTTCCATAATAGGAATGGGCTACGTATGTTTTTAATGTCGCTTTGGTGACAGTCATATTTTGAATCGGCTTTAGGTTGTTAAATTTCATGAACGCATAGTTTGTGCCTGTTGTTTTGTCATAATAGCCCGTTTTCAGTACATAGGCCTTTAAATTAGCATCCCATTTTTGTGAGGAGGCCGAATAGTTCGTCGTCGGGTAGGCACTCATGACAAACGTGTCCGATGAAACAGATAAAGATGTTGACGGGTCGATAGAAACTGGATATACGCGTTCCGGGTCTTTCAGCCAGTTCTCGTCTGCCGTAAGATGAAGCAAGTACCCTTCTTCATTCTTTTCCAGCTTATAGCTGACTTTGTCTGACCGTTCAACCTCGCCGGAAAGCTCATCTAGTTTTGAATCCGTCATAAAAGGCTTAGGCACAGAAAAAACAACTTTTCCTTTTTCATCAGAAAAATCAATCGATCCATCCTCTTGTTCTTTAGCCTGCAAATCGGTTTTGACCTGAAATGTAAATGTGTTGTATCCATCATACTGATGAAGGACTAAATCTTCTTTTATGTTTTCGTTGAATGTGAAAGTCTGAAGATCAATATTCGGAAAAACATCCGGATACACAATCTCATTACTGTCAGTCTTATAATCTGCTGAGGTATCTTTCGGAGTAAGTGAAGTTTTATTTGGGCCTTTCGCTTCTGCAAGTGAATATGTAACCTTATGGTCATTATGCTCAAAAGTCGCATAAAGCCCGTTCTTCATTTGCTTTTGAAAATCTGAATTCAAAATGGCATTCTCTGTCTCGACTTGTTTGCTTGTCGACTCTTTTAACTCAGGAGAAATGTCTTCCCAGTCGGCATCAGGAGTTTCCTTTGTATGAATAGGATCAAGGTATACTTCCTGTTTATAGACACCGTCACCTTCATAATAGAGTTTTGTATTTTCTGTTCTTTCAGAGGTGATCTCACCCTCTTTGTTTATATCTTTTGGATCAAAAGGTACAGCTTCCTCAGTTTGTTCTTTCTGAAGAGTTTCTTCTGGATCATCGGCAGCAATACGATTTCCATTCTCTTCTTCTGTGGATTTTGCTAGTACATCGGCTGGCACTAATGAAATCATTAAAGCCAGCACTAAAAATGCTGCAATAAACCTTTTAAAGTTTCGCCTCTTTCTTTTTTTCATTTTCTCTCTCCTTTTGTAATAAAAGTAATATTTACTCAACAATCTTAACTAGTCTGAAATATTATTACAATATTTTTCTAGAAAATTTATCTTATTTTAAGGATTAGCGAGAGTCAATTGACCTAAAACAAAAAAGGCCGCATAGGCCTTTTTACATTTTTTTATTATTGCATTTGTTCAATATCCGTACACTCAGCTGCCACATTCGCCTTCCCCTGCCTCCTGACAAGCGTCAAGGCCATGCCCGCAAAGATCAGCACGATGCCAAGCGTTTGATAGAGGTCAGGGCGGAAGCCTGTGAAGACGGTATCTAGCACGATCGCGACAGCAGGGTCGAGAAATACAATGATTGAAATAAATTTCGTTGATAAAAATCGCAAACTGTCAAAAAACAACAAATATACAATACCCGTATGGATGATGCCGGTAGATACCACCATAATCCAATTTCCCTGAGATAGGTCAGCAAAAGCGCCGAAGTGAATAAACGGAATCAGGATGATAACCCCTAAACCCGTCTGCAAGAAGGTGGTCGTGTAAGGACTGAGATTGTGAATGCCTTTTCCCAATAAAGTGGTGAACGCATAAAACAGTGCGGCGAGAACTGCCCATATGATCCCTGATCCCATCAGCTGTGTCAATGAAGTGCTGCCGTTAATCCCGGAAATCAGCGCAGTTCCCAGAAAACAGATGATAATGGAGCTGACGGAGATGACATGTAATCTCTCTCTGTAGATGATGCTTCCCAGGAGAAGAACAAGCACCGGTGCAAGGTGATAAACGGAGATAGCAATTGTAACGGACGTTTCTTCAAAAGACTTAAATAAGAACACCCAGTTGAATACAAGAAAGAAACCGCACGCCAATGTTTGCAGCACGTCTTTCTTTCTCCATTTTTCAGTTTTATATTGGCCGGACGCCAGCCAGCAAAAGCTTAAAAATAGCGTCGCGCAAAGGCAGCGGACAAAGACCAATTCAAATGACGGCAGATTGGTATGCTCTGAGAAAAAGCCGATGGAGCCGAAAATCACCATGGAGATGACCATTTTGATTACGGCTGTTGATTTTTGTTTTGGTGTAATTGAGAGATCTTGCTGCATCAAGCGTATTCTACCTCCATTACTGCATAGCATAAACTATTTTTCATGAATTCAGAAATCTACACATAGAATTCCTCTTTTTTACATGTAGATATTATAACACTTCTATACTAAATAAGAAAAAGCGCCCAAGGGGCGCTTTTTCAACAAATCTATCGAACAATCAAAACCGGGCAGGTTGATAGTTGAGACACTTTATGGCTGACGCTTCCAAGCATCATTTCTTTCAGGCCGCTGATCCCCCGGCTGCCAACTACGATCAGGCTGACGCCTTTCTCTTTTGCATGATTTAGTATTTCATGTGCCGGCTCGCCATTCGCGTAAATGATTTCAGCTTGAACACCGTTTTCGGCTGCTTTTTCTTTTGCATGCTCTAGGATTTTCAGGCCTTCTTTTTTAACCTCGTTCCTGATTTCATCAATAAAATGTTCAGGCACATAGACAATTCCCGTCAGAGAAGAAGTCGTGACGACGGCTTCTCTCCCCACATGAAGAATGCTTAGTTCCGCTTGCTGCTCTTTGGCCAAATGCACTGCGGCATCAAGCGCTTTTTCACTCATGTCTGATCCGTCAATCGCAACTAACATTTTGTTAAACATGCTCTTCCCGCCTTTCGGACTGTGGGTGGTTCATCTTTCTCTTTTATTGTCCGCCTGCTTTTCGTTATTGTCAATTGAAGCGCATGAGTTTTCAAAAAGTTGTCAGAGACTCTCTCCGTTTGTAGCGATGACCTGCTGATACCAGCTGAAGCTTTTTTTCTTGATGCGGTTTAATGTTCCGTTTCCTTCATTGTCCCGGTCCACATAAATGAAACCGTAGCGTTTTTTCATTTCCGCAGTTGATGCGCTGACAAGGTCAATTGGCCCCCATGATGTGTATCCGATTAATTCAACGCCGTCCGCAATGGCTTCGCGCACTTCAATTAAATGATCACGCAGATAGTTGATTCTGTAATCGTCCTGAATTGTGCCGTCATCCTCAACTTTGTCTACAGCGCCCAGGCCGTTTTCAACAATGAACAGCGGCTTCTGATAGCGGTCGTATAATGTGTTGAGGGTGATGCGCAAGCCTTTCGGATCAATTTGCCAGCCCCATTCTGATGATTTCAGGTAAGGGTTTTTGACTCCGCCCAGCAGGTTGCCGCCTGATTTTGCAAGCTCTTCCGGATCAGTGCTCGCCGCCATCGACATGTAGTAGCTGAATCCAATGTAATCTACCGTATGTTTTTTCAAGAGTTCTTCATCGCCTTCAGCCATTTCAATTTCAATATTGTTTTCTGCCAGATAGCGTTTCATATATCCCGGGTATGCGCCTCTTGCCTGAACGTCTGAGAAGAATAGTGTTTTGCGCTCATTCTCCATTGCCGCGAAGACATCTTCAGGCTTAGAAGTCATCGGATAGGTTGTCGTTGCCGCTATCATACAGCCGATTTTCGAATCAGGAATGATGTCGTGACCCGCTTTGACAGCAAGAGCACTGGCGACAAATTGGTGGTGTGCCGCCTGGTACATCGCGTTTCGTTTGTTTTCTCCTTCTTCAAAGACAAGGCCGCCTCCGGTAAACGGCGCATGAAGCACCACATTAATTTCATTGAACGTCATCCAATACTTCACTTTGTGTTGATAGCGTTTGAAAACCGTTTTGGCATAGCGTTCATAAAACTCTATGACTTTGCGATTCTTCCAGCCGCCATAATTTTTCACTAAACCGAGCGGCATTTCATAATGAGAGATGGTTACGACAGGCTCAATATGATGCTTTAACAGCTCATCAAACAGATCATCATAAAATCTAAGGCCTTCTTCATTGGGCTCCTCTTCATCGCCATTCGGAAAAATTCTCGTCCACGCAATCGATGTACGGAACGCTTTAAAACCCA
Organism: Bacillus sp. FMQ74; assembly: GCF_001875785.1. Taxonomy (NCBI): domain Bacteria; kingdom Bacillati; phylum Bacillota; class Bacilli; order Caryophanales; family Bacillaceae; genus Bacillus; species Bacillus sp. FMQ74. The sequence continues at coordinate 14,461 of NZ_MOEO01000021.1, forward strand.
TTTCCGCAAACAAAGCAATATCCTCTTTATAACGATGATAAAAGTCAATCCCGTTGTGATACAGATTCAAGGAAGTCATTGATTCATCAAATGGAGACATGATCCCGTTCGGCGATACGTCAGCTGTCGAAAGCCCCTTACCACCCTCGTTATAAGCACCCTCCACTTGGTTAGCAGCAACCGCGCCGCCCCATAAAAATCCTTCTGGAAATCGTTTTGCATTTGAACTCATATTGATCACCCCATCAGTTTTTTAAGATAAAGCAAGCAGCGCTTCTTTTGTCTGCACTTTACCGATCTCTTTCACCGGCGAAAACGAATATTGGTCTGTATTGGTCACAATCACCGGGGTAATGACGTCATATCCCGCGGCTTTGATTTGCTCCAGATCAAAGGACACGAGCGGATCTCCCGGTGCGACCTTGTCGCCTTCTTTGACGTGAGCCGTGAACCATTGTCCCTCTAGCTTAACGGTGTCCAATCCAATGTGTATGAGAATTTCAGCTCCCTGATCACTCGTAATGCCAATTGCGTGTTTTGTTTTAAAAATGGTGGTAACGTTTCCACGAACAGGTGAAACAACTTCTCCTTCTTCTGGCTCTATGGCAAATCCTTTTCCCATGATCCCGGCAGAAAACACTCCGTCTTTGACTTCGCTTAAAGCTTTCACTTCTCCCTTAATCGGGCTGTGAATGATTTCTCCACTGCCCTCATGAATAGCTTGCTGCTGATCACTTTCAGACGGTACATCCTCGAATCCAATCAAATATGCAACCGCTGTTCCCGCCGCAAACGCAATCACAAGACCGATCATCGCGTAAATAAACGTTGGGCCGATAAAGACAGGGATGCTGGGCAGTCCTGCATTCCCACCGACGATATAGGAAGCAACACCCGTCATGCCATAAAACGCGCCACCGGCTGCACCGCCAATCAAAGCGGCCGCAAACGGTTTCTTCAAACGCATATTCACGCCGTACATCGCAGGTTCTGTGATCCCCATCAATGCCGTGATGCTAGTGGTAAGCGCGAGTGATTTAAATTTTTTGTTTCTGGAGCGAAGGAAGACGGCAAATGATGCCCCTGCCTGCCCCATATTCGCTAAAAACATAGCCGGCAGTAAATAATCGTGGCCGTTTTGAGCGATGTTGTTGATCATGATCGGCACAAAGGCATAGTGCATGCCCGTCATAATGATTAATGAGAATGTTCCCGCCAGCAAAATCATCGCCACAAGCCCTGCATGATCAAACAAGTAATTGACCCCAGAAGACAAGTATTCTCCTAAAATAGCGCCAAGCGGACCGACTGTAATCAATGTCAGCGGCACGACAATCAATAATGTCAACGTCGGAACCACAATCAATTTGAGAGACGAGTGTGTAAAACGATCAATCCATTTTTCCACGTATGAAGCAATCCAAATCGCCAGCAAAATCGGGATGACTGTTGACGAATAAGTGGCAGCGGTTACAGGAAGCCCGATAAAGGAAATCGGTTTCCCCGCACCGAGCAGGGCTGTCAAATCCGGGTGCAGTATCGCTGCCGCAATGGCTGCCGCCACGTACGGATTGCTGCCGAATTTTCTCGCCGCACTCATCGCAAGCAGGAGCGGCAGGAAGTAGAACGCGCCATCACCGACAGCCGTCAAAATGACATGAACCTGGCTCTTCTCCGCCATCCAGCCAAACGTAACTGCCAGCGCAACAAGCCCTTTGATCATCCCCGCTCCCGCAATCGCAGGCAGAATCGGAGTAAACACACCAGAAATCACATCAAAAACCGCACTTAGCACATTCTTTTTCTGAGAGGATGAACCAGCGCTCTTTTCATCACTGAGATTGCTCTGCCGCACAATCGCCTGATACACCTTCGGCACATCGTTTCCGATAATGATTTGAAACTGCTCGCCGCTGATATTGGTGCCCATCACCCCCGGCAGCTGCTCCAGCTGACTGCGATCCGCCTTCGCGTTGTCATGAAGATTAAAACGCAGCCTCGTCATGCAGTGAATCACGCGCTGAACGTTGTCTTCGCCACCTACGAGTTGTAATATGTCCTTCGATAATTTATCATAATCCATGTGTATACCTCCTTTTTATGGGGGGACTGCTGGATGAAAGGTGGCCGCCTTTCACCAGCTTTTTTTCTATCAAATGCTGCATCACCTCCTAAAAGAGAATAAAAAAACCTAAATGACACAGATTGCGAGAGTCTCCTCCTGCACCTGCACCATTTAGGTTTTGCCTGCTTTCGCAGTAACAATCCTGACGGGTCGTTTTATTTGTTTGTAGGTATACTTTAGCACTAGATTTAGAGAGTGTCAACGCTTTCATTTTTGGTGTTGACTATCGTTTCTAGAACAAACGTAATCATAAAGATTTGAACATAGTATTAACTTCAATAAAAAATTATTGTAAAAACCTTGAAAGGCATTTTTCCAATCAAGGTTAATAATCGTTTTCACTGAAAGATTCTTTTATTTGTACTATTAGAGTGTTTAGCCATTCAATTGGTTCTAAATTAAACGCAGGAAAATACACCCCATCCACGCAAGATTGAATGTATTCATTTTTCTCATTGTCTGAATGCTCACTTTCAATAAAATCCGTTAAAAAGACAATAGCATACTCCAAATATTCTTTACTTTCCTCTGTTAATAACTCTTGTAAAACGTCATCAGGAGTTTCAATATCTTGATGGAATGTTCCAGCCAAAAACTGAAAAACAGGGTCCTCCTGTTTATTGATCGATAACATGTCATCTTGCTCCTTTAAGGGAGAGGTAACGGGATAATAATCCTGATAGGTATTTCATTTTGGAAATTGTTTAAATCATTCATCATCTAATAAATCATAGGAGATCAATGGTTCTTCAAGTGTATGCTCACCCTTTAGAAACTCTATTGATATCCGTCTATATCATTTAATTTTTTTATAAGTACTCTTTTCCTAAATATATTAATACCTAAAGGGAAAACAAAGAAAAATACACCATATGAAAAACCAGCAATCACATATAACTCTATATCATGAACTTGATTGGCATTTGCTAACCAGATTGTCATGATAGTTAGAACTATTCCTGCTAGGGGGAAAACAATCTGGATGATTAATAATGATTCATTTAGT
>NZ_MOEO01000022.1:0-15754 GCF_001875785.1 Bacillus sp. FMQ74
TACCCACGTGTTACTCACCCGTCCGCCGCTAACATCAGGGAGCAAGCTCCCATCTGTCCGCTCGACTTGCATGTATTAGGCACGCCGCCAGCGTTCGTCCTGAGCCAGGATCAAACTCTCCGATAAATGGATCACAGGTTAAGTCCACCGCATCCTGCGGCGACACCTGTGTGACCTGCGTCGTGCAGGCCTAGTTTGACTGACTACGCACATCGCTGTGCAATTTATAAAAAATGAATTAACAGGTACGTTTTGTCTTGTTTAGTTTTCAAAGAACTTTATCCATCGCTCTTTAAGCGACTTTATTATTATAACATTTAACGTCACTACTGTCAATAACTTTTTATCATTTTCTTTTCAAAAAAGCCATTCGTCATCAGCGACGTATACTAGAATAACACCTTCACTTATCGAAGTCAATACATAATATCAATTAAATAATAAATTGCTTAATGACGACTAACGCAGCTATTCCCGGTATTCCTAAAATCCCGCTGATAGCTGTTGTGGCTAGATTAATCGGCACATGAATGCCAAGACTGCCGCCAAACATATTTACACAAACCAGCAGCAAAGCACCCGCTACAAATTTAACAGCTGTGATGCCAATCCACTTTAAAGGTTTCGCAGCTGAACCTGATAAAAAAAGAAGAATAACCAGTCCTAAAATAATCCCAATAATAAAAATAGGCTCCATGAATCTTCTCATCTCCTTCGCTTGTTCTAGTACAAGCTTATGAGAAGATCCAGGAGTTTAGACCACTTACTTCCACCGGCTGATTTTTAAATTTCGCTGCTTCGCTTCCCTTAAGTAAAAAAAATACTTCGCTTCAGCTACTTTCAATTCGTATAACACTTCAGCAGACGGTTCTAAGCTTTTTTCGACCAGCTTCTTCTGCCTGTTCCACTCTTCCTTTTGCTTAAAGAGCTGCTCGATTAGTTTTTCATCAAACTCTCTTCTCAATGTTTTCTTGCGAAGAAAACCCATGGATCGCTTTTTCCTCCTTACAATTCACGTCTTCCTTCAAGTGCTTTAGAAAGAGTGACCTCATCAGCATATTCCAAATCGCCGCCGACGGGCAGTCCGTGGGCAATACGGGAGAGCTTAATACCAGACGGCTTAAGGAGCCTTGATATATACATCGCCGTTGCTTCCCCTTCTATATTAGGGTTTGTCGCGAGAATCACTTCTGTCACTTGATCATCCTGTAATCGTTTTAACAATTCTGGTATTTTAATATCCTCCGGTCCGATGCCGTCCATTGGAGAAATAGCGCCGTGAAGAACGTGATACTGTCCATTGTATTCCTTCATTTTCTCCATAGCGATAACATCCTTAGGGTCTTGCACAACACAGATAACAGATTTATCCCTGCGCGTATCTTCACATATATAGCAAGGGTCCTGATCTGTAATATGCCCGCAAACTGAACAATATGTCAGATTGCGTTTCGCATTTACTAGTGCTTTCGCAAAATCTAATACCACATCTTCTTTCATACCTAGAACAAAAAAAGCCAGACGAACCGCTGTTTTCGGTCCGATCCCTGGCAATTTCATAAAGCTGTCTATCAGCTTTGATATTGGTTCAGGATATTGCATGTTCTTTTATCCCCCTAGAATAAACCTGGCATGTTCATTCCTTTTGTAAATTGACCCATTGTTTCGTTTGTGATTTCGTCAACTTTTTTCAAAGCTTCATTCGTTGCAGCAAGCACTAAGTCTTGAAGCATATCAATATCTTCCGGATCAACGACTTCTTCTTTGATGATAACATCCAGGATTTCTTTTTGGCCGTTTGCTTTTACTGTTACCATACCGCCGCCTGCAGTTCCTTCAACAACCTTTTCTGCAAGCTCTTCTTGAGCCTTCGCCATGTCCTTTTGCATTTTTTGCATTTGTTTCATCATTTTTTGCATATTACCCATTCCGCCACGCATAGCATTCACTCTCTTTCATTTTGTTAGTCTTTTATTTCAATTAAATCCGCTCCAACAAGCTTTTTCGCTTCGGCAATAAGCGGGTCTTCTTCAGCCGGTTCATTTGATCCTTCATTTTCCTGCTGATGATCTTCTAAAAATTCTTCTCTTATTTTACCCCATTGTGCTTCTGGAACGCCAATCAAATCCATTCTTTTTCCGAGCATCGATTCTAAAATCTGCTCAAGATTAGTTCGGACTCCGTTGTTATCCTCAGCGACCATTTTACAATGAATTTCATATTTGAATTTCAGGACAAATGCCGCGGAGGCAGCAGCCACAGGTTCACTGTCATTCAGCAAAGCGGCATGTGATACTTTGTTTTGCTGTTTGAGATGAGCAAGAAGCTTGCCCCAGCTGTTTCTAAGCAGATCAAGATCAGGTCTTGTGGCTTCTTTCAAAATTTCATGGATTCTGCCTACTGGCGCTTTGTAATTGGATTTCCCGCCCTTTGGCACACGCGGCGTTTCTTTTTTGGGGCTTTCCGCAGCTGCTTTTATGCCCGTTGTTTTAAGCCGCTCTACTTCCTGTTCAAGTTGCTGAATTTTTTTCATCAGCATGTCCACTTCCGGGAGGTCAGCAGCAGATTGATGTGAGGTTTGGCAAATCTTCACCACGGCCACTTCGAAAAAGATACGCGGATGATTTGTCCATTTCATTTCCTGGTGGCTCTTGTTCAGAATATCAATCATTTCATATATGGCCTGAGCCGGAATTTGTTCACTTAGTCCCCTGAACGTTTCATCGACTTTTACTTTTTCAAGCACTCCCTCTAAGCCAGGGGCTGTTTTATATAGCAGCATGTCCCTGAAATAGAAAATCATATCTTCTATCAGCTTAGCTGGATCTTTCCCTTGCTGTAGCAATTCATTTAATGTTTCCAGTGCGTCAGAAACATTTTTTTCATGCAGGGATTGTGCAAGCTTCCCGATATACAATTGAGAAACAGCACCCGTAATCAAAAGCGCATCCTCGACTTTCAGGACATCACCGCTGAATGATACGGCCTGATCAAGAAGGCTCAGGGCATCCCTCATCCCTCCGTCTGCAGCACTCGCAATGATATCCAGCGACCCTTCCTCCACTTGCAGCTGTTCGGCATCAACAATTTTATTCATGCGCCCTACAATCGCTTGGGAGGTAATTCGTTTAAAGTCAAAACGCTGACATCTGGAGATAATGGTTAAAGGAATTTTGTGCGGTTCAGTTGTTGCTAGAATGAAAATACAATGCTCAGGCGGCTCTTCTAATGTTTTTAGTAATGCATTAAAAGCGCCGATAGAAAGCATATGCACCTCATCTATGATATATACCTTATACGTGACAGCCGATGGGGCAAACTTCACTTTATCGCGAATGTCACGAATCTCATCAACACCGTTATTAGATGCGGCGTCAATTTCTATGACATCGGATATTGACCCGCTTGTTATCCCTTTACAGGCCGCACATTCGTTGCATGGCTCATCAACAGGAGCATGTTCACAGTTAACAGCCTTGGCAAATATTTTGGCTGCACTGGTTTTTCCGGTTCCTCTAGGCCCGGAAAACAGATAGGCGTGAGAAAACTTTTTTTGCAAAAGGGCATTTTGCAGCGTTTTTGTAATGTGTTCTTGTCCGACCACATCTTCAAAGCGCTGAGGCCTGAATACTCGATATAAAGCTTGGTAACTCACGGGTTTGCCCTCCTCCGTTATTCATCATTCCCATTATACATGAACCTTGTTTCGATTCCAAAAGCTCTTTTTACATAACAAAAGACTCACCTAATCTTAGGTGAGTCTGAAAATTTGATGATTGATTTACCGTGCACCTTCTGTCGATTCGCTACCCTAAGCGTTACTTAAGCAGTTAGCTCGGCCCAGGCAACCCTGCGGCACATGAGAGGTTTCACTTAATGCTGCTTCCTTCCGGACCTGACATGGTTCATGAATTCCCATTGCGCAGGACCCAAACGTCAACACCACTTACTTAAGGCAGACCTTAAAGTAAACGAACCTCGAGAAGGGATTCGGCCCTGCTAGAGCGGATTGCAGGTACAGGGCACCGCTACCTCCCCGCTTAGCACGGCAAAATAAATATCAAATTTTATGTTGCATCTATTACGATGCACACTTAAGTATATCTGTTTCCCCTAAAAATTGCAACCGTACTATTCAGACAAGTTTTTCCTGGCGGCTTTCTTCTTTTTTCTTAGTTCTCTGAAAAACGCACTGAGCATTCCGCCGCATTCTTCCTCAAGCACACCGCCCACCACTTCAGCCTGATGATTAAAGCGCTCCTCCTGAAGAAGGTTCATTAACGTACCTGAACAGCCTCCTTTCGGATCGAATGCGCCAAATACCACTTTTTCCACTCGTGAAAGCACAACGGCACCGGCGCACATCGGACAAGGCTCAAGCGTCACATAAAGAGTCGCACCTTCCAGCCGCCACGTTCCTAACGCCTTACACGCTTCATCAATCACGAGCATTTCTGCATGAGCGATCGATCGCTGCTCCGTCTCTCTTAAATTATGTGCACGCGCTATAATTTCATCATTAACGACAAGCACCGCGCCTATTGGCACTTCACCTTTCTCTCCAGCCTTTTTTGCTTCTTTTATTGCTTCTTTCATATAAAGTTCATCTTGTGTCATAAGAATAAGCTCTCTTTTCAAAGTTTTTTCATTGCCTAAAAAGGCTACATATTAACTATAACTGAAACGGAAAGGAGACTGTCGATTGTCCAAAGCAGACACAGCCCTTCTCATTGTAGACATGATCAATAATTTTGAATTCGATATGGGAGAAACCCTCGCTAAAAAAACAGAAAAAATCGTTCCTCATATTTTATCATTAAAGGAGCACGCGAGACAAAATGACTGGCCGATTATTTACATCAACGATCATTATGGACTATGGCAAGCTGATATTAAAAATATTCAGCAAGAATGTTCAAATGAAAAAAGCAAGGATATCATCACAAAGATAGCTCCGAAAGATGCTGATTATTTTTTAATCAAACCGAAACATTCCGCTTTTTACGAAACTGCACTTCACACTCTTCTTACTGAGTTGCAGGTGAAACAAATCATCTTAACAGGTATAGCCGGCAATATATGTGTGCTGTTTACCGCTAATGACGCTTACATGAGGGAATACAGCATCACAATTCCTAAGGACTGCATCGCCTCAAACAGTGACGAGGATAATGAATTCGCCTTAACTATGATGGAGAATGTTCTTTTCGCAGAAATTACGACGGAAAAACAAATTACAGAAAAATAAACATGATCAGCGCTTTTCTTTCATACATTGATAGCGATATGAAAGGAGGCGTTTTTCATTCAAATTTATGTAGTAAAACAAGGCGACACTCTTTCTGCTATCGCTTCACAATACAAAACAACCGTAAGTGAGATTACAGAAACGAATGAAATACCGAATCCCGACAGCCTTGTTGTCGGACAAACCATTGTCATTCCAATTGCTGGCCAGTTCTATGATGTGAAGCGAGGTGATACCCTGACATCCATCGCCCGGCAGTTCAATACAACAGCAGCCGAGCTCGCCAGGGTTAACCGCATCCAATTAAATACCGTGCTTCAGATTGGTTTCCGTTTATACATCCCTCCGGCTCCTAAACGGGATATCGAATCAAATGCTTATTTGGAGCCACGCGGAAATCAAGTCAGCGAAAATCTCCAGCAGGCGGCCAGAGAAGCGTCGCCCTACTTAACGTACTTGGGCGCATTCAGCTTCCAGGCACAACGTAACGGAGCATTAGTCGCTCCGCCTTTAACGAATTTAAGGAGCATTACAGAAAGTCAAAATACAACATTGATGATGATTATAACGAACTTAGAAAACCAGGCATTTAGCGATGAGCTCGGGCGGATCCTTTTGAACGACGAAACTGTAAAAAGAAGGCTTCTAAATGAAATAGTCGAGAACGCCAGAAGGTATGGCTTCCGTGACATTCATTTCGACTTTGAATATTTGCGGCCCGAGGATAGAGAAGCCTATAATCAATTTCTACGCGAAGCGAGGGATCTTTTCCATCGAGAGGGCTTAGGAATTTCCACGGCTCTAGCGCCTAAAACAAGTGCAACACAGCAGGGCAGATGGTATGAAGCTCATGATTACAGGGCACATGGCCAAATTGTCGACTTTGTTGTTCTCATGACATATGAATGGGGCTATAGCGGCGGGCCGCCTCAAGCAGTTTCTCCAATTGGCCCTGTCCGGGATGTCATAGAATATGCTTTGACTGAAATGCCAGCGAACAAAATCGTCATGGGCCAGAATTTATATGGATATGACTGGACGTTGCCATATAAAGCAGGGGGAACTCCGGCAAGAGCAGTAAGCCCTCAGCAAGCCATTGTCATAGCTGATCAGAACAATGCTTCCATTCAGTATGACCAAACCGCTCAAGCTCCTTTCTTCCGCTATACTGATTCAGAAAATAGAAGACACGAGGTATGGTTCGAGGATGCCCGCTCAATCCAAGCAAAATTCAATCTGATTAAAGAACTGAATTTAAGAGGCATCAGCTATTGGAAGCTGGGTCTTTCCTTCCCGCAAAACTGGCTGCTGCTGTCTGATCAATTTAATGTTGTCAAATTGACGTTTCGATAAATTGGAAACGTCTTTTTTTCATGGGGGCACCCAAGGGTTGTGATACAATATGAAGGTCGGTAACTGACGCACGTTTTTCAGATATAAGGAGGATTCCGATGAATACAGCCCCTTTTATTGCAATAGAAGGTCCTATCGGGGCAGGAAAAACAACCCTCGCAACGATGCTCTCACAAGAGTTCGGATTCCCTATGATCAATGAGATTGTGGAGGATAACCCGTACCTTGATAAGTTTTATGACAATATAGAGGAATGGAGCTTCCAGCTCGAGATGTTTTTTCTTTGTCACAGATACAAACAGCTTGAAGACACCAGTGATCACTTTTTAAAAAAGGGACAGCCAGTGATAGCTGATTATCATATTTATAAAAATGTGATTTTTGCGGAACGTACCCTGTCTCAACATCAGCTGGAAAAGTACAAAAAGATCTATCACCTGCTAACGGATGATCTGCCAAAGCCGAATTTCATCATTTACATAAAGGCCAGTCTGCCTACATTGCTACACCGCATTGAAAAACGCGGGCGTCCCTTTGAGAAAAAAATTGAAACAAGCTATTTGGAGCAGCTGATTTCAGATTATGAAGTCGCCATCAAGCAGCTGCAGGAAGCAGATCCTGACCTTACAGTGTTAACCTTAGATGGTGATTCAAAGGATTTCGTTTTGAATAAGAGCGACTTTGAACGCATTGCCGCCCATGTAAAGGAGCTTATCGTATGAAGGAACATCATATCCCTAAGAATTCAATTATTACAGTAGCAGGAACAGTAGGTGTCGGAAAATCGACTTTAACCAAAACTTTAGCTAAACGGATTGGATTTAAAACATCTTTGGAGGAAGTCGATCATAATCCATACTTGGAAAAGTTCTATCATGATTTTGAACGTTGGAGCTTTCACCTTCAAATTTATTTCTTAGCTGAACGCTTCAAAGAACAGAAAACGATTTTTGAAGCAGGCGGAGGATTTGTACAGGATCGTTCGATTTATGAAGACACAGGAATTTTCGCAAAAATGCATGCAGATAAAGGGACAATGTCAAAGGTCGATTATAAAACTTACACAAGCCTTTTTGAAGCAATGGTGATGACACCGTATTTCCCACACCCAGATGTGTTGATCTATTTAGAAGGAGATCTGGAGAACATTTTAAACCGGATTGAACAACGCGGACGTGAGATGGAGCTTCAGACTAGCCGGTCTTATTGGGAAGAAATGCATACACGCTATGAAAACTGGATAAGCGGTTTTAACGCCTGTCCTGTTTTAAAACTTCGCATTGAAGATTATGATCTGCTGAACGACGAAAACTCAATTGAAAATATTGTAGATCAAATCGCTTCAATTATTCATGGCAATCAAAAAAAGTGAATCTCGACTGAGATTCACTTTTTCATTATAATAAAAAATCCGTCGCACAGAATGCAACGGACAAAACAATCTCCAATATATGCTTGTGTTTCATTAGAATTAAAATCAATATGGCGGAGGAAGAGGGATTCGAACCCCCGCGGGCTTTGACACCCCTGTCGGTTTTCAAGACCGATCCCTTCAGCCGGACTTGGGTATTCCTCCGTATCGACAAGACTTACTATATCATGTATGTTCTCATGTGGTCAAGCATTTTTAAAAACTTTTTTTGTTTTTATGAAAATGTCGTGTTTGCATAAGCAAAAAGGCGCACCTTGTTAGGCACGCCTTTATATCATTTATGGTTTCATTACTTCTCTATTCCCCATATAAGGACGAAGCACCTTCGGAATCACAACGCTTCCGTCTTCCTGCTGATAATTTTCTAAGATAGCGGCAACTGTTCTTCCAACCGCCAGTCCTGAACCGTTCAGTGTGTGTACATGCTCAGGCTTGCCTTTCGCTTCACGTCTGAAACGAATATTCGCACGTCTCGCCTGGAACGCTTCGAAGTTGCTGCAAGAAGAGATTTCTCGATATGTGTCTTGGCTCGGAATCCAAACTTCGATATCGTATTTTTTCGCAGCCGTAAAGCCCAAGTCACCCGTACACATGCTCATGACACGGTATGGAAGCTCAAGCAGCTGAAGAACCCGTTCTGCTTGGTTTGTAAGCTTCTCTAATTCCTCATAAGAATCTTCAGGCTTCACAAACTTCACAAGCTCAACTTTATTAAATTGGTGCTGACGAATTAATCCGCGTGTGTCACGTCCTGCTGAACCCGCTTCAGAACGGAAGCAAGCACTGAATGCCGCATAGTTGATCGGCAGGCTGTCACCTGAAAGGATTTCATCGCGATGCATGTTTGTAATCGGCACTTCTGCAGTCGGAATTAAGAAGTAATCTTCTTCCCTGATTTTAAATGCATCCTCTTCAAATTTAGGAAGCTGCCCCGTTCCCGTCATGCTCGCACGGTTTACCATATATGGCGGGATCACTTCAGTATAGTTATACTCATCCACATGCAGATCAAGCATAAAGTTATAAAGCGCACGCTCCAGACGAGCACCTAACCCTTTATAGAACACGAAACGGCTTCCTGTTACTTTGGCAGCACGTTCGAAATCCAGAATACCCAGCTCATCCGCAATATCCCAGTGCGGCTTCGGCTCGTAAGAAAATGAAGGTTTTTCACCCCATTTACGCACTTCTATGTTGTCGTCTTCTGTTTCACCGACAGGTACAGAATCATGCGGAATATTTGGGATTGAAAGAAGGATTGTATCAAGCTCAGCTTCTACTGTTCTTAATTCCTCATCAAGTTTTTTAATTTCTTCGCCGACTTCACGCATTTCTTTAATAATGTGGTCCGCGTCTTTTTTCCCACGTTTCAGCACAGCAACTTGCTGAGACACTTCATTCCGTTTTCCTTTTAACTCTTCCACCTTGCCGATAAGCTCTCTTCGTCTATCATCCAACGCCTCAAACTTATCAAAATCAGTTAAGTCTTCGCCTTTGTGAACAAGCTTCGCTTTAATTTCTTGAAAATTTGCTCTCAGCATTTTCGTATCAAGCATGCGAAACACTCCTTTTTATTGATTTGTCGAAAATAAAAAGAGCCCTCGTCCCCATAAAGGGACGAGAGCTCTCGCGTTGCCACCCTGATTGAAAACAAATCAAAGACTCATTTTCCACTTTCACACATAACGGTTATCCCGTAAATGCCTACTTGTTTCAGCATTTCGCTCAAGGATGGATTCAGACAGCATCTTTCACCGATTCGCACCAACCATCGGCTCTCTTAGAAAGAGAGGCTCCCTACTAGTTCCTATCAACGCTTTTCGATCTTTATTTGTGCTTATAATGTACTATAAGTTTCCACAGCTTTCAACTGTTTTATACAAGTGCCTTCTGTTTGTATTCCTCAACCATTTGAACAAACAGCTGTGTCACTCGGTGATCTTCTGTCAGTTCCGGATGGAATGAGCAGCCTAGGAATTGCCCCTGTTTCGCGGCTACAATACGACCATTATGCTCCGATAGAACTTCCACATTTTCACCAGCTTCTAAAATATGCGGCGCACGGATGAATACCCCAGTAAAAGGCTCATCCAAGCCTTTAATTGTTAAATCAGCTTCAAAGCTGTCAACCTGCCGGCCAAATGAATTGCGTTCTACAACCACATTCAAAAGGCCTAAATGAGGATTATCTGAACCAGCAATTTCTTTTGCTAATATAATTAATCCAGCACATGTTCCAAACATCGGTTTACCCTGAGCAGCGAATTCACGAAGCGGCTCCATGAATTGATACGTATCGATCAAACGGCGCATCGTCGTGCTCTCACCGCCCGGCAAAATCAACCCATCAATTTCGTTCAGCTGCTCCGGACGTTTTACGACAAGACCAGCTGCGCCGCATGCTTCAATCGCATGGATGTGCTCTCTAACTGCTCCTTGAAGTCCTAGTACACCTATTGTTAACATGTCAGCAGCACTCCTATATTCTTACCAGCCGCGTTCTTGCATACGCTGTTCTGGAAGTAAGTTTGAGATTTCAATCCCTTTCATTGCAGTACCAAGTTCTTTTGAAAGCTCAGCGATCAATTTGTAATCAGTGAAGTGAGTTGTTGCTTCCACAATTGCTTTCGCAAATTTAGCAGGGTTGTCTGATTTGAAAATACCAGAACCAACAAATACTCCATCAGCACCAAGCTGCATCATGAGAGCAGCATCAGCTGGAGTTGCAACGCCGCCAGCGGCAAAGTTAACGACAGGAAGCTTGCCGTCTTTTTTAATCTGAAGAAGAAGCTCGTAAGGAGCACCTAAGTTTTTCGCTTCTGTCATTAGTTCATCCTCACTCATCGCAACTACTTTGCGCACTTGAGCGTTAACTTTACGCATATGGCGAACAGCCTCAACAATATTACCCGTTCCAGGCTCACCTTTTGTACGAAGCATAGAAGCACCTTCCGCAATACGGCGTGTTGCTTCACCAAGATCACGGCAGCCACAAACAAAAGGAACTGTGTATTCATTTTTATTTAAATGAAATTCTTCGTCAGCCGGAGTCAGAACTTCACTTTCATCAATATAATCAACACCCATAGCTTCAAGCACACGCGCTTCGACAATATGTCCGATACGCGCTTTTGCCATTACCGGGATAGATACTGCATTCATTACTTCTTCCACGATTGTAGGGTCAGCCATACGGGCAACTCCTCCAGCCGCACGAATATCAGCCGGCACACGTTCTAGCGCCATTACAGCGACAGCTCCAGCTTCTTCAGCAATTTTCGCTTGTTCCGCATTGATGACGTCCATGATGACGCCGCCTTTTTGCATTTCTGCCATTCCGCGTTTTACACGTTCAGTACCTGTTTGAGCCATTTCTTGGTCCCCCTAATCAAGGTATAGTTATATGATTTCTAATCCTTATTGTATCCTAGAAATCCAATATTTCATATGGATATATATTATTTTATTCGGTTTTTAGCGCTTTGAAAAACATTTTTTATTAAAAATTGGGTTTTTTCAGTATATTAAGCGAAAGAGCCCTAACATCCATCAGAGCTCTTTCAATTGATTAAAACCAGCCGGTTACCGTATCAACAATACTTCCCCAAATACCGGCGAAAAATCCGCCGATACTGCGCATTGTCAGAACAAACCAGTTTGCTTTTTCTACATTTTCTTTTGTCACAAGGTCTACGCCAGCCAGATCGCTGTTAAGGAATCCGTAATCCTTTTCATCACCTGTGTATTCCGCAGTCAGCTTTCCAACTTTGGCTCCTTTTTTCACAGGAGCAGTTAAGTTGTCTTTATTCAATGTGACCTTCGCTTTGTAATTTTTTTCTTCACCATTTTTGACAGGAAGAGAGAACGCCTTGTTTGTCACAATGCCTACTTCTTTCTCTTTACCCTTATCAACCGAAATTGTTTTATGGCCTTTTACTTGATCGCCTTTAGCATAAATTTCTTTCATGGAGAAATTGTCGAAAGCATAATCAAACATTTTTTTCGTTTCATCGAAACGGCCTGTATGAAGGTTGCCCTTTGCATTTAATACAACAGTGATGACACGCATGCCGTTGCGTTCAGCTGTTCCTGTAAAGCATGAACCCGCAGAGTCAGTAGAACCTGTTTTCAGTCCGTCTACAGTCGCTTTTTTATACTCGCTGACAAGTCCCTTCAGCATAAAGTTCCAGTTCGGCATGTCCATTTCATCATCGGTGCCTTCTCTGAATTTCGTTTTGGCGATACTGGAAGTCTCCAGAATCTCAGGGTAGTCAGTAATCAAGTGATCCGCAAGAATCGCCATATCCTTTGCAGAAACTTCACTTTCTTCATTTACGCTTGTCCCCTCAGGCTGATGCCCGTGAAGATCTTTATTCTCAAGACCTGTTGCATTAACAAATTTATAATCTGTTAAGCCTAGTTCTTTTGCTTTTGCATTCATTTTTTCAACAAACTTAGTTTCAGAACCCGCAACGATTTCTGCAATCGCAATAGCAGCAGCATTTGCAGAATAAATTGCTGTAGCTTGATATAATTCTTTTACTGTGTATTTCCCGTCTTTCCGAAGAGGAACGTTTGATAAGCTGTTATCTTGGGAAATTTCATACACATAGTCATCAGGCGTATAGGTTTGGTCCCATTTCACTTTACCTTTGTCAATTGCTTCTAATAACAGATATTCTGTCATCATTTTTGTCATACTCGCAATTGGCAATCTCTTATCTGCATTTTTACTGTACAGAATTTTACCTGAAGAAGCTTCGATCATAATAGCAGCAGATGCATTGATATCAATTGGATCGCTGGCTGCTTTTGCTTTTGACATTGGAGCCAGACACGTGACAGCTAGGGTTAACACAACCAATGACATCAGTAGCTGTTTACATTTCTTGATGTTCAATCGTACGACCTCCGTATTTCATTTTCTTCATCTATAATTAAGCCGTTAAGGACATTTTCAATGCACAACAGTATAAATTTTATCATAATCAGTATAAAAAAAATAGACAGAGTCAGAGACCCTGTCAAATGTTTTTAATTTGTAACAATTTATTATGAAATTGTATAGTTAGGTGATTCTTTTGTAATCTGTACGTCATGCGGATGGCTTTCGCGAAGTCCTGCGCCAGTCATGCGAATGAACTGAGCTTCTTCTCTTAGCGCACGCAGATCTTTGGACCCGCAATACCCCATACCAGAACGAAGGCCTCCGACTAGCTGATAAACGGTTTCTTCAACTGGTCCTTTGTAAGGTGTGCGTCCTTCAATTCCTTCAGGAACAAATTTTTTGTTTTCTTCTTGGAAGTAACGGTCTTTACTTCCTTTTTCCATTGCAGCAACTGATCCCATGCCACGGTATACCTTAAATCTTCTGCCTTGGTAGATTTCAGTTTCACCAGGGCTTTCTGATGTGCCTGCAAGCAAGCTTCCGAGCATAACAGCATGTCCGCCGGCTGCCAATGCTTTAGTGATATCGCCAGAGAATTTAATCCCGCCGTCGGCGATGATTGTTTTGCCGTGTTTTCTTGCTTCAGTCGCACAATCATAAATTGCTGTAATTTGCGGAACACCGACGCCGGCTACAACGCGTGTAGTACAAATTGAACCAGGTCCTATTCCAACTTTGACAACGTCTGCTCCAGCTTCGATAAGCGCTCTTGTTGCTTCAGCAGTTGCCACGTTACCAGCGATAATATTTAATTCAGGATACGTTTCACGGATTTTTGTGACTGTGTTTAAAACACCTTGAGAATGTCCGTGAGCTGTATCGATAACAATCACATCAACATTGGCTTCAACAAGCTTTTTGACGCGAGTCATTGTATCACCAGTTACGCCAACTGCCGCACCAACGATCAGACGGCCGTGAATGTCTTTAGATGAGTTCGGGAACTCAATGACTTTTTCAATATCTTTAATGGTGATAAGACCTTTTAATTTGTTCTGGTCATCTACGAGAGGAAGCTTTTCAATTTTATGTTTCTGCAAAATCTTTTCAGCTTCATCCAGAGTAGTTCCTACAGATGCAGTAACAAGCTCTTCTTTCGTCATGACATCGCTGATTTTCATTGAGTAGTCAGAAATAAAACGAAGGTCACGGTTTGTAATAATTCCAACAAGCTTCTGGTCTTCTTCGTTATTTACAATCGGAACACCGGAAATTCTGTATTTCCCCATCAAATGCTCCGCATCAAATACTTGGTGATCAGGAGTTAAAAAGAAGGGATTTGTGATAACGCCGCGCTCAGAACGCTTTACTTTATCAACTTGTTCAGCCTGCTGTTCAATGGACATATTTTTGTGAATGATGCCCAAGCCGCCCTGTCTTGCCATTGCAATTGCCATTGCTGATTCTGTTACAGTGTCCATACCTGCGCTGATGACAGGAATATTTAGCTTTAACGTTTTTGTAAGTTCTACAGATAAATCCACATCACGCGGAAGTACCTCAGACTTGGCTGGCACAAGCAGCACATCGTCGAACGTTAAGCCTTCTTTTGAAAATTTACTTTCCCACATTAGTAAATCCCCCTCTTTTCGGCAAAATATTATATGTAGATTATCAACTAGCCAAGAGCATGTCAAGGAAGCGAGAAAGAGTTGAAATATTTAGATAACGGAAAGGATTAAGAAATACACATGACATATCATGAGTGGAAAGACTTAGCGCTATTTTACTCCGTTGAATCAACCCAGAAATTTCTAGAAAAGGTTTATACCTTAAACGGTATTGACGATGCGAAAAAAAACTCTTTTAAAAACAGTGAACGGTTTATTTATTTCTTAAAGCATGCCGAATCGTTTTATAAACAAGCCGCATATTCCCCATTAGAAATCAAACCGATCCTTTTATTTTATGGAATGGCACAACTTATCAAAGCATGTCTAATTACACGAGATCCTCATTATCCAAGCCATACATCTGTACTGGCACATGGCGTAACAACAAGAAAACGAAAGAAACAAAATTATTGTTTTAGCGACGATGAAGTGAAAATACAACGGAACGGCCTATGCATACATTTTATGAAACATTTATTCGGACAATCAGATATAGTAGATGAACGGTATACCATGAAAAAATTGTTAATGACGATTCCAGAACTAAGCGATATTTTCTACTTTCAGCAGAAAGAACGTTTTATGACAAAAGTTGAGAAGGATAAGAACAAAATTTTTGTACCAGAGGAAGTAGTCATCAATTATAAAATGTCTGATTCAAGGTTTGCTGAATATATGTCCCATCATTTTCAATGGTCTTTCGCAAAGAAAAATGAACACGGGCTGCTGTTTGAAATTTCACCGCAAGACAAGGAGCCATGGACATCAATCAGCTTATTGTTTGACATGGAAAAGAACCAATATTATATCCCTTCTCAAAGGGAGCAATTTCTGAGACTTCCCGAAATGACAATTCATTATTTGATTTTGTACAACGTTGGGATGATTGCAAGGTATGAAACAGAATGGTGGTATGAGTTATTAACACAGCATATAAGTGATGACTACGTGTTAATTCAGCAGTTTTTATTAGTAACAGAAAAGAAATTCCCTAAATACGCTTCACAGTTTCTTCTTCATTTTTAACAAACAAAAAAAACCCAGCTCAATGAGCTGGGTTTAAGCTTGCTTGGCGGCGTCCTACTCTCACAGGGGGAAACCCCCGACTACCATCGGCGCTGAAGAGCTTAACTTCCGTGTTCGGTATGGGAACGGGTGTG
>NZ_MOEO01000023.1:0-13810 GCF_001875785.1 Bacillus sp. FMQ74
TCATCTTTCGAAAGCGGAAACTGGCGCTGCATGCCGGTCAGAAAAGAAACAGCCTGGCGGTGCTCGACGGCTACCCCTTTTGGCTGCCCGGTGGAGCCCGACGTATAGATGACATAAGCGAGAGAACTGCCGCTAACAGAAGCAGACACATGACGTTCTGCTTCTTCTCGCGCAAGAGATGTTAAGTCAACTTCAAGCGTCTCTCCGGAAAAGCTCGGTGCGGAACATCCCGGCTGCGTCAGCAAGAGAACTGCACCGCTGTCTTTGAGCATGTAGCTCAGCCGATCATCCGGATATGCAGGATCAAGCGGCAAATACGCCCCGCCAGCTTTCAATACAGCAAGTACAGCGATCAGCATGTCAGGTGACCGCTCAGACAGGACACCGATGATGCTTCCCTTCGAGACACCGCGTGCCGTAAGGCGGGCAGCCAGCCGGCTGGCATACATGTCGAGCTCAGCGTATGTCAGCGAACCGCCTGAAAATCGAATGGCCAGCCGCTCCGGTGTGAAAGCCGTCTGTCGTTCAAACAGACCGTGCAGAGTTGGAGCTTCAGGCGAAACAGATACTGACCTGTTGTTTTGAGAAACGATTTTCCGTGTTTTGTTCTCATCTAGCAATGTCATCTTTGACACAGGAAGAGAAGGATCAGAGATGACGTCAGAGACCATGTGCAGCAAATAATCTTCTATTTCAGACATCATGCTTGGATGATAAGCGCCGGTCTGAAAATGAATCCGAACGTACAAGGTACGGCCTGGGATCACTTTGACACTGCAACTATAATTGGTCACCTCTTCCATCTCAAAATCTTTGACGGAGAAATCAAATGCCCCCGCTTGATTCAGCCCTTCAATCTCTTGCTGGGCAGGTGTATTTTCAAAGACGATAATATGATCGATCAACTCTTGCTTAAGAGCACTCTGCGCCTGAATATCATACAAGGGGAAGTAACTATAGGCTTCTGCCTCATTCATGTCCTTTTGCATTCTCCTGACTAGGTCAGAAAAAGACAGAGAATCACTTTGGGCTCGAATAGGAATGGTATTGATAAAAAGCCCGACCATGTTTTCCACATCTTTTAGCTCAGAAGGTCTGCCTGATATAACTGAACCGAACACAGCATCGCTGCTGCGATTGAACTTTTGAAGCATAATCCCCCATAAAGCTTGGAAAACAGTGTTTAGTGTCGCACCAGAAGCTGCTGCGATTTTCTGTAATTCGGAGGTTTCTTTTTCAGGAATAGTAAACGTGATCTGCTGTAATGTCCCATTCGGCATTTGATCTGTTCTTTTCGGGAGAGGTGTAGATTTTTCGAAATGCTGAAGCCGCTTTTTCCAGTACTCAGCTGCTTCTTCACGATCTTGCTGCATCAGCCATTTAATATACGTCCCGTACGGCTGTACGGGAGGCAAATCAGGAAGCAGGCCTTTACCCAGCGCTTGATAAATGTGAAGAAAATCTTTAATGACGATGCCTAAACACCAGCCATCCATTAAAATATGATGGTGGCTCCAAATACAGACATAACGATCAGGCGTCCATTTTAAAATAGATATTCTCATCAGTACATCCGTTTGCAGATCGAATCCCCTGGATTTATCCTGCTCTTTGAATGCCTCTGTACAATGTTCTTTATCTTTTTCATTGAGATGAGAAATATCTTCAAAATGAACATGGCAAGGACGTTGCTTGAGCACAACCTGACGAGGCTTGGCTACATTTTTATAGATGAATGCTGTTCGAAAGATATCGTACCTGTCAAAAACAGCATTCATACTTTTCTGGAAACGCTCCAAGTCAAGCTGTCCATTGATCGTAAAAGAGGCCTGTTCAAAATAAGCTCTCGACTGTTCATCATACAATGAGTGAAAAAGCATCCCTTCCTGCATAAAAGACAAAGGGTATATATCCTGTATTTCGGTTTGCTGCGGCATCGGTTGAATCTCCTCTCCCTATAGTTTGTTGACGGCTCCCATAATCTCGTTCAATTCATCAAGCGTTAAATCTTCATCAGTGAAATCCGATGCGCTCCATTCTCGGCTTTCTTTGCCCGTACAATGCTCAATGATGTTTTCCAATGTCTGTTTAAAATGCCCGGCAAATGTTTGGATTGTTTTTTCCTCAAATTGTAGCCTGTTATAGATGATGTGCAGGTTCAGGCATCCCGAAGAAATGGCACCGCTGATATCCATTGCATAAGGCCGCTCCCAGTTCGGGCTGATCTCATTTCCTGGCTTGATGTCAGACACTTCAAAGGCTTTTGATTGAATATCCTGATCAAACTGACCTAAATAATTAAAGCTGATTTCCGGGCTGTTTTTCTCAGAGCCCCATTTTTTGTTGATATATTTCAGCACACCGTAGCCCACGCCTTTATGCGGTATACGATGCAGCATGTCTTTTGTCTGTTTAATGAGGTGGCCCAGCCGCTCATCGTTATTCTTATGTTCAGAATCGCTCATATCAAGCCACACAGGATAAATGGAGGTGAACCAGCCAACAGTTCTGCTAATATCAATGTCGTCAAGATAGGATTCCCTTCCGTGGCCCTCCATGCTAATTTTAAATTGGTTATTGCCCGTCCATTGCTGCAAAGCAAGTCCTAAAGCTGTCAGAAGGATATCATTCATCTCCGTGCTGTAAGCTTTATGCACAGCCGTTAACAGTAATTCTGTGTGATGGCGGGACAGCTCAAAATCAATCATTTCTGTATCTATGAAAGTGTTAGGTGCTGCGTCATTGTCTTTTGGAACAGGCTGAATGTGACGGTTCTCGCACTCATCCCAATACGCTGCTTCGCGCTGCACTTGGCGGCTTTTAGAGTAGTCAGCTATTTTTTGTGAATACGTTAAATATGAGTCTGTTTTTTGCGGCAGTTTAATAGATTCTCCTGAGACTGCCTGTTTGTAAGCTGTTGAAAAATCCTCAAACAAAATGCGCCAAGAAACCGCATCAACGACTAAGTGATGAATCGTCAGAAACAAATGATCACCACTCTCAGTTCTAAACAATCCAGCGTGAAGCAAGGGGCCGGTTTCCAAACGCATTTGCTCCTGCATATGGCTGGCTGCTTCCTTAATCCTGTTATGCGCGTCTGTTACGTTATCCTTTACATCAAACAGTTCAAAAGCATATAGCTCCTCATCTGGCAGATCTATGCCTCTGTTTAGCTGAACCGGACTGCCATTTTCATACCGGCATATGACTCTCAGTGCGTCATGATGAGTTACCAGGCTTTTTAGCACCTTTTTGAGCGCAATCTTGTCAAATTGTTCAGACCGGTAGAGCATAACGGACTGGTTAAAATGATGGCTTTCCAGAGATTGCGAGAAAAACCATTGCTGGATAGGTGTCCAAGTGATCTCACCTTCGACCGGACCTTGGTCAATGACGCGTACGGCTTTTCGGACACGAGCGGACAGTTCACCAAGAGTCTGATGTTCAAACATCTCACGTACTGTCGTTTCAAATCCGCGCTGCTTCAGTCTGGCACAAACCTGCAACGCTTTAATAGAATCTCCGCCCAGTTCAAAAAAATTAGCGTTTACGCCCAGCTCATCTACATCAAGAAGCTCCTCCCAAATTTCAGCCATCACCTTTTCAATCTCATTTCTTGGGCTGATATCATCAGCAGTATAAGCGTGTTTTTCAGGTTCCGGCAGGGCTTTCTGATCAAGCTTTCCATTAACAGTTAGCGGGATGCTATCAATCTGTATCAAACGGGCGGGCAGCATAAAATCAGGCAGCATGTTTTTTAGAGAAGTCCGGATATCTGATGGATTCGCGGTCTGTTGATCTTTTATCACCATGTAAGCATATAAAGCTGTTTCCCCTTGCTCGTCTGCTCTGGTAACGACAGCCGCCTCTTTAATCATTGGAAGCTGGAGAAGAGCCGCTTGGATTTCACCCAACTCGATACGATGTCCTCTGACTTTCACCTGATCATCAATGCGCCCTAAGTATTCCAGCTCGCCATTTGACAGGCGTTTAGCAAGATCTCCCGTGCGGTATAATCTGTCCCCCGGAAGGTACGGATTGGGTACAAAACGGTCAGCGGTCAACTCATCTCTGTTTAGATATCCCCGTGCCACACCTTCACCGCCTATATACAGCTCCCCTGGAACTCCGATAGGCAGCAGATTCATATGAGCGTCCATCACATATGCCTGCAGCGTTGAAAGAGGCCGGCCGATATTGCTTTTATTTTTTGCAATATCTGCTGCGGACAATTTTTTGAACGTAACATGTACCGTCGTTTCTGTAATACCGTACATATTGATGAGATCGGCATGAGAATATTTTTCATTCCAGCTTTGAAGCATGCCGGGCTGTAAAGCTTCACCGCCAAAAATGACGTAGCGGATGGTTAATCGATCCGGATGGTTTTGATCTTCATGCATCAGGCCGTAAAAAGCTGTCGGGGTCTGATTGAGTACAGTGACGCGTTCTTTTTTTAACAATAATCGGAATGCCTGGGGATCACGGGCTGTTTCCTTAGAGACCACGACTAGTGTACTTCCGTTCAATAACGCACCAAACATTTCCCATACAGAGAAATCAAAACAATATGAATGAGAGAACGTCCAGACGTCTTCATGGCCAAATTCAAAAGGTTGGTTTTGATGCTTTAAGAGACTGATCACATTGCGGTGCTCGACAATGACGCCCTTTGGCTGGCCAGTCGTTCCGGATGTGTATATCACGTATGCGGGCTGATCTGTTAATATTTCAATGTTTAAATCAGCCAAAATTGAGTCGTTTTCGCCTTCATCGATATACAAAATATGTCCGTTGTAGTCTGTGGGCTTGTTTTGACTGCGCTCTGTCAGCAATATCTCTGTACCGCTATCATTGAGCATAAAGCTAATACGTTCCTGAGGATATTCAGGATCAATCGGCAAGTAGGCCCCTCCAGCTTTTAAAATCGATAAAACACCAATGACCATATCAGGTGACCGATCGAGCATCAGACCGACGATATCCCCAGTGCTGACTCCTCGTTTGATCAGCAAAGCAGCTGTCCGCTCGGCTTTTTCATTCAGCTCTCGATAAGTAAGCTGAGAGTTACCGCACACCACTGCGAGATGCTCCGGATGTTCAGCGGCTTTTTTTTCAAATAAGCTTACAATGTTTTCATTTCTTGGATAAGCTGCATACTGTCCCATTTTTTCAAGGAACAAGTCACGCTCTTCAGAAGGAAGCAATTGAATATCCGAAATTCTCATCTCGGTATCCGCCGTTACACTTTTTAACAGCTCAATAAAATAGGATGCCCACCGTGCAATGGTCTCTTCTTCAAAAAGAGCAGTGCTGTATTCAAAACGGCAGCGAATTCCGCCAGAATGCTCCTCAGCGTGCAATGTCAGATCGAATTTAGATATATCGTGTTTAGGAGTGATAGACGAAATCGATAGACCTGGCACTTCGAACTGAAAATCATCACTGCTTTGCAGCACAAACATCGCGTCGAACAGCGGGTTGCGATTTACTTCTCTATGTGTATCGAGCTTATCTGCCAGCTTCTCAAAAGGATAATCCTGATGCTCATAAGCTGTCAGAGCCAGGCAGCGAATGTCCTGCAAATAAGAGCTGAACGTTTTGCGGCCCTCGGGCTGGCAGCGAATTGCTAATGTATTGACGAACATCCCAATGACGCTCTCCAGATCGGCGTGCGGTCTTCCGGAAGCAGGCGAGCCGACAACAATATCCTCTTGTCTGCTTAGCTTAGATAACAAAATAGAATAGGAAGCCAGAAGGATCATATACAATGTTGTTCCTGTTTCAGCCATTACCCGGTGCAGCTCATCAGCCGTGTCTTTATCAATGTTGACTTCGATTGTTCCGCCGCTGAAATCTGGGAGACGCGGTCTTGTTTGATCAAGCGGTAAATCTAATACAGGAAGACTGCCCCCTAGCTGATTGAGCCAATAGGCCTCCTGTTTTTTGTGTAATTCTTTAGGATACTTCTCTTGCTGCCAAACAGCAAAATCTTTATAATGCAGGTTTAATGCTGGAAGCTCTTTTCCGCAATATAAGTCAGTAAATTCTTGGACTAAAGTGCTAATCGAGACACCGTCAGCGATAATATGATGCATATCAAGCAGCAAAAATCCGCGGTTATTGCCCATCGAAGCGAGGCATGCCCTAAAAAGCGGGCCGGACGATAGATCAAACGGTTTGATAAAGGACTCAATTGCAGACTCAAGCATTTGGTCTGATTCCATTTCAAGCTCTTTCAGATCAAAGTCCATCTCAGGATAAATGAGCTGTACGGGCTCTCCTCTATCAATCACAAAAACTGTCCGCAATGCTTCATGCCGATTCACAAGTTCTGCGAGAACACTTCTCAGACGCTGACGATCGAGGTATCCGCTTAATTCAAGTACAGCGGGCATGTTATAGCCTGTGCTGTCATCTGCCAGCTGATGAAGAGCATATAATCGTTTTTGTGAGAAAGACAGCGGATAGACATCTCTTTGATCCGCAGGTTCAATCTGTGTAAAAGCATGTTCTTTTAAGTTCATCAATTTGACAGCCATGCTTTCAATTGTCGGATTTGAAAAAACCTCACTGATCGGCAGCTCAATATTAAGCTTTTTATGTATTCTTGATACAAGTAAGGTCGCTTTTAAGGACTGTCCGCCTAACTGAAAGAAATCATCACGAATGCCGATTGGCTGTTTATTCAGCACATCTTCCCAAATACGTGCGAGATCAGCTTCGATTAAGGTTCGGGGCGCCATATATGTGAGGCTCGTATTTGTTTCAGGTTCAGGAAGTGCTGAGCGGTCAAGCTTTCCACTGGATGTTAATGGCATCCGGTTGATGTTGATCATACTTGCTGGAATCATATAGGACGGCAATGTCCCAACAAGATGCCTATACAAATCTGGGAGACTGTTTCTCTTTTCCGGAACGATATAAGCAACAAGCTCTTTTTCCCCAGCAGAAACATCACGGGCCAATACGGCTGCTTCCTTTACACCTGGTATCTGTCGAAGAACCGTTTCAACCTCTCCCAGTTCAATGCGGTAACCCCTAATTTTCACTTGATCATCAAAACGTCCAATATATTCAATCGTTCCATCCGGCAATAAACGGCCTGCATCACCTGTTCGGTATACGCGTTCCCCTTCAAGGAATGGATGGTCGTAGAAGGCTTTCTCTGTCAGCTCCAGCTGTTTGTAGTATCCTCTCGCAAGGCCCGCGCCGGAAATACACAGTTCGCCCGCCGCGCCGATCGGCTGCATCTGATTTCCGTGTAAAACAAATACTTTCGTGTTTGCTATCGGGTGTCCGATCGTGATCATCTCTTTTTCGTTCAGTTGACGCAGTATTGTTGTTGCCACACTATTTTCGGTCGGCCCGTATTCATTTGCCAATTCTGCAGAAGGACAAATCTTTTCGCTCATCTTAAGCAGGTCAGGTGTGACCGCTTCACCAGCAAATGTCACAATACGAAGACTTTTTGCATCCTCAGCAGTCATCACTTCCAATAACACCCGGTACAAGGAAGGAACAATGATCATGTGATTGACCTTATAACGGGCTATTTTTCTCTTAAGGGCTAGCACATCCTTCGCTTCGTCATCCGTTGTCAGCAATACGCAAGCACCGGATAAAAGCGGGGTAAATAAGCTCGTTACACAGCCGTCAAACACGTATGAAAACAAATGCAGGGATATATCCTGTTCGGTCATGCCATACTCTTCCCGTCTCCATTGCAATGTATTGGCAATGCCTTGATGTTCAACAAGAACACCTTTAGGCCGCCCTGTCGTTCCTGACGTATAAATTAAGTAGGCAAGATCACCAGGCGGCACATCTGGAGCTGCTGTTTGGTGGCTTTCTGTTCGTTCTATCGGTATAATTTTTCCTTCATAGTGCGACGGGATAAATGTCATAAGGTCTTCTTCTATCAACAATTGAGCCGCTTGACTGTCCTTCAGCAACAAAGAAAGACGTTCTGTTGGAAAATTTGGATCAAGCGGCATATAAGCGCCCCCCGCTTTCCAAATCCCAAGTAAAGCTGCTGGCATTTCCATTGACCGCCTCATCATCACAGCGACGATATCTCCAGATCCAACCCCTTTTTCTATGAGAGCATGCGCAATCTGATTGGCCCTTCCGTTTAATTGGCGATAGGTCCAGCATTCGTCTCCCATTTTCAATGCAGCCGCTTCGGGTGTTTTGTAAGCTTGTTCCTCGAACAATTGGGATATCGCTTTGTTCACATAAGGACGCTCTGTTTCATTAAACAATTGGATAACCTGTTGTTCCTCCGGCGGCACGATATTGATGTCACTGACGGCAACATCGGGATGTGTCACAATGCATTCTAGCGCTTGCTTTAGATGGCCTTGTATCCGCAGCATCTCCTCACGTTCATAAACGGCTGCGTTGTAGCTGAATTTGATATAAAATGATTCTCCCGGAACGATAACGATATTAAAGTCGTAATTGGTTTGCTCCGACATTGAAATGTCACCCAGCTTCAGCGCATTTTCCTCATTCTCGCTCTCGATGCGAAGGGCCTGATCAAGCTGTACAGGATAATTTTCAAAAACAAAAATATGATCGATCAAACCCTGCTTCAATGGACTATGGTTTTGAATGTCATAAAGCGGATAATACCCGTGCTGTTCAGATGATAAAAAATCCTCCTGCACGGATTTGGCCAGCGAAGAAAACGTCATGCCCTCGGCAGATCGAATTCGCACTGGGACTGTATTTATAAACAAGCCGACCATTGATTCAATCCCGTCAATCGCTGACGGGCGCCCAGAAATAACGGAGCCAAAAACGACATCATTAGCGGCATTATATCGATGGAGAAGCACGCCCCAAATACTCATAAACAACGTGTTTAGTGTGACTCCCCATTTTTGGGCGGCCTCAGTCAGTTTCTCAACCATTTCCGGTGCTAAAGAAAAGCGGATCTGAGCGGCTTCGTAATCCCTGTCCGCTGGGCGGCTCTTTATCCGGGGAATAGAAGCAGTATTGCCGTACTCCTTCAAATATCCGCTCCAATAAGCAGCAGTCTCTTCTTGATCTTGTTCTCCGAGCCATTCAATATAACGGCTGTACGGCACCGTCCTGCCAAGCTGTACAGGTGAGTTATTTTTGAGTGAATCATACATGCTGAAAAACTCTTTCAGAATAATGCCGAGACACCAGCCATCCATGATGATATGGTGATGTGTCCAGACACAAGTATATTGGCTGTCGCCTCTATCAAAAAGGGCAAGGCGCATTAATGGATCTTTTTGCAAATCAAATCCTTTTTCCCGATCCTTGATCATAAAAGCATCAATCAGTGCCTGCTGGTCTTGCTCAGCCAGGCGAGAAATATCTTCTCTATATACTGTCAATTCACGTTTTGACAAGACTACCTGCTGCGGCCCTGTAAGATCTGGTACTTCTTTAATGAAAATCGTTCTGAAAATATCATACCTGGAAACAAGAAGGTTTAAGCTCTTTTGAAACGAGTCGATGCATAGATTCCCTGTGATCGTAAACGAGGTCTGTTCGACATAGGCTTTTGAGCTGAAATCCATCAGTGAATGAAACAGCATTCCTTCCTGCATGTGCGATAACGGATAAATATCTTGAATTTGCGCCGATTGTGCCATCAATTCCACACACCTTTTCAAAAGTTAAAGATCTTTCACCAAATTTTCGATGCTAGATAATGCAGACAACGTTAATTCCTTATTGCTGAAATCACTCAGCGTTTTTTCGCGTGCTTTTTTCTGTGAACAATGCTCAATCGTCTCGATAAGATGTCTGTGAAAACAATCCATAAAGCACTCAATCGAGTGTTTGCTGAATACTTGGGTGTATACCGCTTTTACGTGAAGCCGTCCATCTGTAATGAGAGCATTGATGTCCAGCTCATATTCTCGTTCTCTCTCACCCGCTATGTCGTAACGGGGCTGGTAATATGATAATTGAAACGTTTCAGCTTCCTTCGCTTCGCTAAATTGACCGAGATAATTAAAGCTGACCTCAGGCTCTTTATGACGCAGTTCTCCTATGTGCGTTAACAATCCGTAACCAGTTCCTTTGTTCGGGACTCTTCTCAGCATATCTTTTGTCGTCTTAATTCGGTATGCGAGCTGATCCTCGAAAGGCACGGGAATACCCATGTCTAGCAGAATAGGGTAAATGGATGTAAACCACCCAACTGTCCGAGAAATATCAATGTTTGGCACATGCCCTTCTCTACCGTGTCCCTCAGTGCTAATCAGGATTCGGTCATGCCCTGTCCATTCAGAAAGCGCCATTCCTAAAGCCGTAAGCAAAAGTTCGTTGACATCAGTGCCATAGGCTTGCTGAGTTTCAAACAGCAATTTTTCAGTCCAGTCCTCGGACAGCACAAATGCTTGTGCGTCACTGTTCATTTGGAGTCTGCCCGGCACATTTTCTATGTCCTTAGGAAGAAAAGCAG
Organism: Bacillus sp. FMQ74; assembly: GCF_001875785.1. Classification (NCBI taxonomy): domain Bacteria; kingdom Bacillati; phylum Bacillota; class Bacilli; order Caryophanales; family Bacillaceae; genus Bacillus; species Bacillus sp. FMQ74. The sequence goes on from NZ_MOEO01000023.1 coordinate 10,454, forward strand.
TGTGAGCGTCTAAAATCGTTTGCCAATACGTTTTTTCTGAAAGTAATTGTTTACTTTCAGCTATTTGGGCAAGACCATTGGCGTAGGACGAATAAGAATCGGTTTTTAGCGGCAATTGGATTTCTTGTTTTTCTAAAGCCTGCTGGTATGCCGCCGCTAAATCCTCAAGCAGAATCCTCCAAGAAACGCCATCTATCACTAGATGATGAAGCGCAATCAGAAGATGATCCCCTTCTGACGTTTTAAACAAACCTGCTTGCAGCAGAGGCCCTTGTTGTACATTCATTTTGCTTTGAATGACCGTTTCCTCAGCGGCTAATTTTTCATCAAGATGATTCCTTTCCAGCGATACTTTTGTCCAATCTGAAATATAAAGGCCAAACAGTTCATCATCCTTGTGATTGATTCCGCGATTAAACTGAGTGACATAGCCGTTTTGGTCACGTTGGAAAATCATGCGAATGGCATCATGATGCTCGGTTATTTTACGCAGCGCTAGACGAAGCGCGTTAGCATTGAATCCTTTTTCACTGAAAAGCATAACGGCCTGGTTGTAATGATAGTGAAAAGCATGGACCTGTCCGAAAAATCTTCTCTGAATCGGGGTGAGTTCAGCTTCACCTTCCACAGGTCCCTGGTCCGCTTGACATGCCAGCGGTGTGATATGTCCGCTTAGTTCCTGAATCGTTGGATAACGGAATAAGTCGCGTATTGTCATGCTCCAGCCTTCAGCTGCCAGCCGTGCTGACACTTGTAATGCTTTAATTGAGTCTCCGCCAAGCTCAAAAAATGAATCGTAAATACCGACTCGTGACATGCTCAGTACATCTTCCCATATATACGCTATCGTTTTTTGTATGTCGTCAACTGGTGCGGTATATGGACGCGACAACACATCATTTGGAGCTGGCAAGGCATTTCTGTCCAGCTTTCCGTTTAGGGTCAGCGGCATGTTTTCTAAAGGAATCAGATGTGCAGGAATCATGTACGCTGGCAGCTCCTTTGTTAAAGCAGAACGGAGAGCATTCGTATTGACATCTGAAGGCAGAATGTATGCTGCCAAACCTGCATGTCCATTCTTATCATGCTGAACGGTAACAGCAGCTTCTCTGACAAGCCCCGTTTGAAGCAGAACACTTTCAATTTCTTCTGTTTCAATTCTGTATCCATTTATCTTCACCTGATAATCCATTCGGCCAAGAAGCCGGATCGTTCCGTTCGGAAGGAAGCAGGCGCGATCGCCGGTTCTGTACAGCCTTTCTCCAGAGACAAATGGATTATCTGTAAATTTCACTTGAGTTAAGTCAGGTTTATTATGATAGCCTTTCGCAACACCTGCCCCGCCGATGCACAGCTCACCGGCAACGCCGATCGGCTGAATTTGATCAGTCTGGCTGAGTACGTACATGCGTACATTCGGCAGCGGGCTGCCGATTGGTACGTTATCGCCCGTACACTCTTGACCCATACTTGTTTCATAAAAGCTCGAATCAATGGTTGCCTCTGTGACACCATAGCTATTGATGATGCGTATGCTTTGGCCAAATCGGTCTGTCAATGTTTTGAAATCTTGAGCTTTCACCATGTCGGAACCAAGAATCAGTATGTCTAGGTAAGGAAGCTTGAGCTTGTTACGGTATATATACTCCATAAGCGGGATAATGAGAGCCGGTGTTGACTCCATTATCGTGATTCGACGGGAGCTCATGATTCCATATAATTCAGCAGGTTCCAGCCTCTTTTCATCTGAACAAACGATTAGCGTCCCGCCGTTTGTCAATGATCTCGCCAAATCTCCTGAAAAGACATCGAATGAAAAGCTCGCGATTTGAAGCAGTCTGACAGGCTTCCGATCCAGCTCATAAATTTGACGCCAAGCAAGAGCAGCATGAGTAAAATTCTGATGGGTGACAATAACACCTTTAGGCGCACCCGTCGTTCCTGACGTATAAATGATATATACAGCCTCTTCAGGAGCAGGAGATAAGTTAAGGTTGCAGTTACTTTCTTCATAAGAGCTCTCATCATCAAGGCAGATGTGAGACATCTCAGATTCAGGCGAGTTCGAAATCAAATGCTTCAACTCTCTCTGTAAAAGAAGAATATCTGCCCCGCTGTCACGAAGAATATATTCAATACGAGCTTTTGGATAGTGTGAATCGATTGGGATATACACTCCGCCAGCTTTCATCACTGCCAGCACGCCAACAATTGCATCAATGGATCTCTTGGCTAACACTGCCACAGTTGACTTCGGTCCTTTTCTGTTTTGCAATATTCGTGCCAGACGATTGGCTCTTTCATTTAGAAGCCGATAGCTAATCTCTGTTTCGTTATCAATAACAGCTATATGTTCTGGAATTTCTTCAGCTTTCGCTTCAAATATGCGATGAAAAGGAACATCATTTTGAGCAAATTCAACTTGAGTTTTGTTAAATGTAGTAAGAATTTTTTGTTTTTCTTTTTCACTAAGCATATTTATTTGTGAAAGCCTTGTTTCAGGATTAGAAATGGCCGCATGCAGAAATTCGATAAAATGAGCTGCCCAGCGTTCAATCGTAGCTTTCAGGAACACTTCTGTACTAAATTCCAATTCGCAGCATACGGCTTCATCTGTTTCGGTTGCTATTAACGTGATATCGAATAAAGATATGTGATGTGCGAATTTGGCAGGCCGGACTGTTATCTCTTCCAGATCCATCTCCTGCTTTTCCATATTTTGAAGAATAAACATCGCATCAAATACTGGATTCCGGCTCATATCCCGCGTCACTTTAAGCTTATCGACAAGCTCTTCGAACGGATAATCCTGATGCTCATTAGCTTCCAATGCAGTCTCGCGCACTTCCTGCAAATACTGTACAAATGGCTTTCCGCCCTCCGGGCGTGTCCGAAGCGCCAGCGTGTTCACAAACATGCCGAGTATCGGCTCAAGATCCTTGTGCGGCCGGCCGGCAATTGGCGAGCCGACGATGATATCTTCCTGACCGCTTAAGCGTGACAATAACGCTGTGTAAGCCGCAAGGAGCACCATGTACAGTGTGCTTCCGTTCTCCCGTGCCAGCTTGTGAAGACCTGATACCGCTTCTTGATCAAGCATAAATGAGACCTTGTCACCCGCGAAGCTTCGCACCGGCGGGCGGGGTTGATCAGCCGGGAGATCCAGCACCGGCAGCTCGCCCTTGAGCTGCTTCAGCCAGTACGCCTCCTGCGTTTTGTACGCATCCCCGGTTTTAAATCCTTCTTGCCATACGGCATAATCTTTATATTGAATGTGAAGCGCCGGAAGGGTCCGGTTGTTGTACAGCTCCCCGAATTCCCGAATCAGAATGTTGACGGAAACACCGTCTGAAATGA
>NZ_MOEO01000024.1:0-13164 GCF_001875785.1 Bacillus sp. FMQ74
TATCTAATAAATCATCATTCAAACGTAAAAGAAAATAGTTACCAAAAGAGACGCCTAAACAATGGCGTCTCCTTTTTTATTGGGTAACAAATTCATCTACATTCCCATTATATCTAATCCAATTTCTTATCACTAAATCATAACTATCTATTACTATGAGATTTTCATCTGGTTGTTCTTGTGTAATGAAGTCCATTAAATTATCTTCATGTTTTGTTTTAATTAATATTTTTAAAATGCAACTACGTTTTTTACTTGCATGAATTAAATTGCCCAATGCTTCTTCAAATGTTTCATCTGGTTTTTGAATTTTAACTGGAACAGGTTTTTCTTGGTAATGTTCACGCAAAAATCCATCAATTCCTTTGTTTCTTTGAACTGGAAGAGCATTTAGGCTATTAAGTATTGCCATTTCTGTTTCATCTTTGTTTAGATACTCTTTTTCACCTTTTTCCAATAAATAAGACTTCGTTTTTATTGGATTGTTCAATCGTTCTTTTGTAAGTTCGATTGCATCTTCTAAAACATCAATGCCGATATAATTCCTATTTAATAAATCAGCCGCTACTAATGTTGTTCCACTACCGCAAAAAGGATCTAAAACGGTATCTCCTTCATCAGTTGCAATTTTGATTATTTGTTCCAATAATAAAATAGGTTTTTGAGTTGGATAACCAGTTCTTTCTTTCGCTTTTGGGTTTAAGAATGGTATATTCCAAACATCTGATAAAGGAACTCCTTTTTTCTCTTTACCCAAAACAACTTGTCCATTTTCATCCACTTTATATTTGGATTTTGCATTTTCATCTCTAACACGTTCTTGCAATATTTGGTCTAAATTAGTTGTTGGTGAGTAATCGGTATAAATCGTATTAAATTTGAATGATTTAGATTTACTATAAAAATATATATTTTGATGGTTATTCAATAGACCTTTTTTAGAATTAGACCACCTTTTATAAGTCCATATGATTTCACTTTGGAAATTATCCATTCCGAAAACATCATCCAATGCTACCCTTAAATAATGGGAAGCAGATTTATCACAATGTAAAAAGATAGAACCAGTTTTTTTCAAAACTCTATGGCATTCTTGCAGCCTGTCCTTCATAAATTGAATATAATCCGAAATTGAATCCCAACTATCATCAAATGAATATTCTTTAGAATTATCTCGTGTTTTCAATGTTTGTTTTCTTTGTGTAAAAAACGGTGGGTCTAAATAAATTAGGTCAACACTTTTTTCTGGTATATTCTTAAGTTGTTCTAAACAGTCGCCTAATAATACTGCCATTTATTAATAATTCCTCCTTATTTCGTGTTTTCATCAGCTATCTTTGTAAGGATACCTTTTAAATCTACCCCTGTAGTATTTTTAACATATTCCCATGCGGAATCTCCATAGAAATAATGCCCGTCTACTCCCTCATATAATGTTTCCAATGTTTGTTGGATTTTAATAGCTTGTGCTCTATTTGGATAATAAAACATAACACGAATAGGAACATAACCAGCATCTTTAATAACTTTAATTCTGGTATGTTCTTTAGTGATATGGTCTCCGTCAGTTGTTGCGTCTCTCCATTTGATTTCATGAGCATTGTTATCTACTAAACAATCAATTTCAAAAGTTTTTGGTCTTTGCCCACGAGTATTTGGTATTCTTACCTTTTGTGCTTTTTCTCCAAATTTATGGACAAAACACATGATAGCCGCTTCTTCGAGAAATGAACCAGCATATTTGTAAAGGAAACGTCCTTTGTTTTGATAAATATCTATTAATTCCCCTTCTTCAAGGGTAACTTTTAACACTCGATAAATTAGATAATGGGAATTATCATCTTCTTTCATTTCTTCCACACGTTCTAATACTTTTTCATTTAATTGTTTTGCATATTTATCCGCCAAAACTCTGATTTCCTGCTCGATTGATGTAGACACAATTTTTCCCCCAATACATTATACTTATTTTATTTTACTACACAAACTGGAAAATTGACATGGCGGAAAAATATACACCTAATCGAAGTAACTATAGTTTCTTTAACGGTCGATTAAAATACTTTTATTTTATTGTTGATACATCATTCTTTTAATAGTTTCTTAAAGTAGTTAAGATATTGCAGTCTTTTAGATACTAAAAAAGGCACTCATCCAATTTTGGAAGAGTGCTTTATTTTTTATAACCCAGCAAATGCTGTCCGAATTGTTTTAAATAATGTTGGTATGACATAAATTCCAATAAATCCAATGATTGAATGTTTTATTTTTTCCTTACCAATTGGTTGACCTATCATTATTTCAATTAAACCCCAAGATGCTACAATGATTGATACTGGAAACGCTATATCTTGTATCAAAGTTAATATAGGCATAATTGCATCTCCAACGGTAGCTGAAGTTTCAATAGATGTTTGGGCAAATGTTGGTTTTGATACATTCATTAGTCCAGTTGCTAATGAAATAGGAATTAGCCTTTTGCCCACTTTTTCGATTTTCTCCAATTTTTCATCAATCATATAAACAGGAATTTCTACCATTTCAGGTTGCTGAATGACTTCTCCATTAATTTTTACAATCATCAATCAATCACTCCTCATATTGTTTGAACATACAATAAACGAGGACAATTTTAGAATGATAGAGTGGAAAAAAGTTAGTTCGCTCGACAAAATTTTGGAGTATAAGATACTGAAAAATGGATTTTTTATCTTTTATTAACGGTAATATTATGTAATAATGAAAATGTAATCAAGAATGTTATTTCCAAAGTCTAATTTATATACCCAATCCCCCTTTATTCTTCCGCCTTCAATGGCGGATTAATTTTTAGTTATACGGCATTGAATGAAGCAATATAATTTAATTGTATGATGTTTTAATACATCATCAATCACTCCATAAGGTCCCGAATAAATCGGGATCTTTTTTATTTTCCCTTAATTTATTTCAATAGTTTTGTATATTATATGTGAGCCTACAATGTTTCTCCTTTTGAAAAATCACGAATGCCAATATTGGTGTTCGTGATTTTTTATTTATATTGCCCAAATCTGTTACAAAACTTAATAGATTTCGTATATCATCAATATCTGTTCAGATTCTTAACAGAATGAAGGACAAATAAAAAAGCGAGGCGTACTTGCCCCGCTAAAAATGTCTATATTTCCGTTCAAATAATTTTTACATAGTAAAAATTTATGCACGAAAGCACGATTTTATGCTTGTTTACATGAAATTTTTTAGATTTTTCGTGTTCTTGTGGCACTACCCGTTCCTTTATTATCCCAGCGCTCGTTCGTGTGGCACTTTCTGATTGAATTTCGTGGCACTTCCCAATTTTAAACTAATTTCGATGGCACTACCCGTTTGACGACTAATTAAATGCTCGTAGTTGTTTCCGCAACCACGAGCACCCATAAAGACGAGGATATTAGATATGAAAACAGTTGTTTTCCGATGATAGGGTAACAACCAGACCCTCATGGTTATTATCATGGATTAAATTAGCAATTTCAAGATAAAGTACCACTTTTTCTTTTTCGTAAATATCGGAAAACAGTTGGTTTAGATAATCCAGTTGCTGTCATTATTTCTTTAATAGTGTATTGTTTGCTATCGTATAATTTGAACAACAATTCCACTTTGTCTTTTTCGGCTGGCTTTCTCCCAACTTTCACTCCACGCCTTTTGGCGGCTTCAAGCCCTTCCTTTGTACGTTGAACAATTAAATCTCTTTCAAATTCTGCCAATCCTGAAAATATAGTAAACATCAATTTTCCTTGTGGTGTTGTAGTATCTAACCAAGTTTCTTTCAAACTTTTAAGGTCTGCTCCACGTTCTTTTATCTCATTCACGATTGTAATTAAATCATTAGTGCTCCTACCAAGTCGTGTTAAATCGCTTATAATCACAACATCACCTTCTCTTAGAATATTCAACAACTTATCCAATTCCGGTCGGTTTCGTTTTGTACCTGTTATTTTTTCAAGGAAGATCCTTTCACAACCCGCTTCGTTCAAAGCATCTAATTGACGTTCCAGCTTTTGTTCTTCAGTACTTACTCGAGCATATCCTATTTTCATTTAAAATACCTCCCGTTAGAAATTCATAGCTTTGTCATAGTTCGTTTTTTTATGTTGTTTGATAGTTTTATATTGATTGATGAAGAAAACGGCGTAGCAAACGAGCTACACCGTTACTAATGTTATTCAATGACAACTACAACAAAGTTCACGAGGTTATCTGTGTATTCGTTTGGATCATTGTTAATGTAATTTGATTTCAACCACCCAGCACGGTCGTCTGAGTTCATGTAATAAAATAATTTATCAAATACTTCCATCTGTTCTTCGTTGAAATTGCCTAATACATAAGTTTCCAAATAATCATCTTGGGTATAAAACATAACTTCAGCTTCTTCTGATATGTTTCCATTTACAATTTCAAAAGCAATCGTGTCCAAAACATCATATAAATTAGATGCCAAAATATCTGCATGGTGTTTTTCGTATTCTTTTAGATTATTCATGATTTCAACTGATAGATTTTCCATCTTGTCGTATTGTTCTGGAACATCAAAACATGACCTCCAACCGTATTGGTCTTCCAATCGTTTTTTCTCAACCATTAAAGATAAAATATGTTTCATTGTGATTTCCTCCCGTTTTCATTGTGAATGGTTGAGCATAATTACCCAACCATATCAGCAAATGTTATTGGATTTTCTAATTGTGCTTCCAATCCTTCATGGAACCCTGGGTCTTCAAATAAATCTTCCATGATTTCGTATTCTCCGCTAATAATGAGGTAATCAATGAATTTAATTAATTCTTTATCCATTGATAGTTTCGTAGCCGCTTCGATTGAATAACCATAATCCAGTAGCAATGAGAATAATTTGTTCATGTTATCGTCCTCCTGTTTTAATAGATTAATATGGAAAAGCGAGCAATTAGCCCGCCTTTTTGATTTCCAATAATGTTTGTTTTGCACGTTGCATATCTTCGTCTAAAATACCAATTTCAGTTAATGCCTTTTTCAATGATGTTGTATTAACCGCCATTTTCTTTTCACCAGTTGCCCAAACTTTTGCGCCACGTTTGACTAATCTTAGGCAGTTGTTTTTGTCAGCGAAAAAGTGGAGGCTGACAGAATATCCATTGTAAGTAAATGAAACAATTTTGATTTCGCCATGTTTTTTATGAACATCATCTTCCACAGTTACATTATCGAATGGGAAAGGTTCCATTTCAGCTTCAGCTTCATTTTGTTCTTCGTTGTTAGTTTCGTCAGCATTTGATTTTTCGTTTTCAACGTGTTTTACTTCATCATCATTTTTAACTTCGTTAGTATCGTCAGTATTTGTTTCTGGTGATGTTTTTTCGATTGTTTCAACAGCATTTTCTTCAATTACAGGTTCTTCTGCGATAATTTCATAATTTTTGCGGATTGAGTCGAGTTTGATTTCCTTTTGGGTAGTTTCGTTGAAAGCAGTTTTGTTTTCGTTGTCCACAATGATAGTGATTTCCTTTTTGTTTTTGGCATTTTTAGATACCACAGTTAATTTTGTTTTCATCATTTTAAATCATCTCCCATTTAGTTTTATTATCAGGTAATATTATCGGTTGAGTTCATAATAAGACGCCATGAAATTGGTCTCAAGGTTAAAAACGGGAATTTTTGGAGATTTCTAAAAGGTTTGTTTATATCATTATGAAACTAATAAATGAGAAACTATTTTCTGATACTAAAAGAACATTAATTTCACGTCTTACCCATTATGTATTTGATTTAGTTCCTTTATTGTTCGATTTTGAAACTAACAAAAAAGACGGATGTTTTATCCGCCTTCATTATAAGAAACCATTATGACTGGGCCATTAATCAATAATGGTATTAAAAAGCATTTCCCTTTTCAATTTTATCCTTCGGCAATGGTTTTTCCCAAGACCGAGTTCGTGGATTGTATTTTCCAACGTGTAGTTGGTGTTTCAACTGTAATGAATGGTTACCTTTGAGTGATTTCATTTTATTAAGCGTTTGGTGGTTATTCATTGAAATAACACCGCCTTAATAATAATTTTTTGGTGCATTTTCATCTTCTTCCTTGTTTGGATCCCAATCGAGAAAACTGTGCTTTCCATTAATTTTTTGGGAAGTTCGTTCCCCGTGAACATCTGTAAAATCACGTCCTGCTACAAAGTCTTCATCTTCCTCTTTTTCAACAACTTCTGGAAGTCCGAGGCGGTCATCTAATGATTGATAGATTTGTGTTTCTTGGTTGAACTTTTCAATGCTGGCTTTTCGTTGTTCGAAAAGGTCATCAAATACGCCACCTTCATTTGATTGTTTTTGTGATTTTACGATTGATTGAGATTGATTTAATCCATGAGCTTTTTCAACTCGTGCAATTCTTTGCTCCAATGGTTTAATAGCATCTTCCAATAACTTTTGTAATTGTTTAATATCCATTTGTAATTCCTCCTTTGATTTGGTCATTAAAAATTTTCGTTTGTTGGCTGGTCGGTCAACATATGATATAAAATCAATGTCTGCATTTTTCAACTCTCTCGGCAATTTATTCACCTCCTTTTGAAGACTTTAATTGTGCCAATTCCTTTTCAATTTTTTCTAATCGTTCAAAATATGGTTTTAGTGTTTTCACGATAATATCAACGAGCATCTCTTTTTGTGCCATTTTCATTCTCCTTCCGCTTTTTGTTTTTACGTTTTCTTGGTTTTAACATTTGCTTCCGTGTTTTTCGTGGCATTGAAATAATACCTCCTAAATGATTACATGATTTATATTAAACACCATTTATGGTGATATTTTCATAGAGTTGGGGTCTTAGAGGGGTCTAAAACATACAATTTTGGCTGATTTACCATTCATCAAAAGGGTCTGTTAACGGTTTAACTGTAAGATTGATGTTGTTTTGTCGTGCTAAATAACGTGCTTCATGTAAATTGGACGCTTTTTCAATGATTTCCTTATATTTTTCAAAGCCCTTAAATGCAGTTACCAATCCTAATTCAGCATTGTTTTCATCTTCAAATGATTGAGTATTTACATTCCATTCAGATGGAGAATAAGCAAATACTGATACATTAATTGGATTTTCTTCAATGGTTGCACGTTCAATCCGCTTTAGTTTTCGTTCAAATGATAATAATGATTTCAAACTCATATGCTACAGCCCCCGTTCTCGTAGGTATTCCTCGATTTCCATTAATTTACGTTCGTACTCATAGATTTTCTTATCCATTTCCATTTGCTCCTTGAATTGTTTCCACTCATCATCATGCTTAAAGGCAGTTAATAACGTATTGCATAAATAAATGATTGCCTTAATTTTAGATATATTCTTTTCCTTTCCAGTAGCTAAATCGTTGTAAGTTCGTGTTAATACTTTTTTTACATCATCTCTGGACATAATTTTTATACTTCGTTTATATTCCATCTTTATAGGCACCTCCCCTTACATAATTCTTTGATTTACCAACGGTTAGACGTGGTTTTTTGTTGTCGTATCATGAGATTTAATTGGCATCTTCAATTACCTTTCTTCGTATCTTTCGTGCTGTTGCATATGAAATATTGTATTTTTGAGATATTTGTCGAATGGATAATCCATATTGTTTTACATCAATTAATATTTTATGGCCTATTTGTTCAGCTAAATTTGGATGTTTTGATTTTGATTGTTCTTGTTTCAATCCTTCATGGATTGCATTTAATTGGTTGGCTTTCCGTTCCGCTTCATGTAGTGAATTATAATATCCATGATGTTGTCGGTATCTTACTTGGTCAATTTGATAGACTCGGTATATTTCCCATTTATGATTATGATTGTTCATTTTTATTTCAAACTTTGGCATTTGTTACCACCCGCTTTAATTGTTTGAATATGGTTGTAACGCTTTTCGTGCTAATCGAGCGATTTCAGCTGCTTCTTGTTTATCATCATAATAACCAAAATAATATCTTCTTTTATTTCGTGATACATGAACTGCCCATTTCTTACGTTTTTCAAACCAACGAACTCCTCTTATTTCCGTTTTACTGTTATTTTGGGCGTTTTTCCTGTTTTGTTGGTTTTGTGAATGAGTTGCTATTCGTAAATTGGATTTTTTATTGTTCAATGTATCATGATTAATATGATCTACTTGATAACCTTTTGGACAATTTATGATAAATCGGTGTACTCGTTCATGCTTGTTGTTTTGTCCTTTTATTGTTCCTACAGCATAAAAATTTCCTTCTCGATATACCGCAACGCTAATGGAACTGTACCGTTCAACAATTCTTTTTAAATCGTTTTTATCAATCATGATGTTATACCAATGTTCTTTATCTCGGCTGGTTGCTTCTATTACTACGGTATCTTCATCAAAATAAGATAATCGGTTTTTAAAGCCATCAATGTTGAACCAACTCATGATGATTTCACCTCGCTTTTTTTACATACTTACTAACTGTTGAACGAGCAATTCCATATTTTTCAGCGATTTCTTTTGGTGGAACATTTTCATTTGCTAAACGTTGAATTTCTTCAATTAGTTCTTTGGTTAATTTTGTTTTTCTTTCAGGTTCGCTCTCACATTTTGATACGTATTCCAATACTTGCTCATGTTCTTTTGAAGCTAATTCAACTACTTTTAAAATGGATATATTGCAATTTGTTTGGAGTTTTTCGATATCTTCATAGGTTTTATATGGACCTAATAAATAAGGTTTTAATTCACCGTTTTTCATTCGTGATGTAAGAACAATATATTTACCATGATTTTTGATAATTGTTTCTATATCGTCCCAAGTTGGAAATGTTTTTTTATTGTCCATATAACATCACCCATTTACCATTTTTTCAACTTCACGTTTTTCTTCCGCTTCACGTTTTGCTTCTTCTTCCAATGCTTTAAATAAGTTTTTTAATGATGTTTGAGTCATTGATTTCCAATAGCTTACTGGATAATGCTTTCGTGGATCTCGTTTTTTTCGCATTGTTTTAACCGCTCCTTTCATTGTTAATTGAATGAAATAAGGGAAATGGTCTTATATAAGTCATGGTCATTATATCAACCCACCATGCCAGAACAAGGTTTTTAACGGAATATTCTGAATTTATTTCATATGATGTTACATTGATATTTGATAGGTTACATATTTGATTGCCCAAAACTATTAAAAACGTGCTAAGTGTTGTTCCTATCACGTTTTTAATAGACTTTGTTATGTATCAATTCTTTTGTTTTGTTACATAAACAAAAAACACCCATTTATTTTGGGTGCTTATATTTCCAACGCTAATAAAACTCTGCATAATTGAGTAAATAACAGCTTTAGCTAAAATTGCAGTATTTCGTTTCTAACGTGTTCTAAATCATTTAATGATGTTTTCTATTCGTGCAATTAAGAAAACATTGTAGCATTTAAAATTTACATTTCTAAAAACGAATTTTTAAATTTAATTATGTATCATTTAGTTAAATCAATTTATTTTAATAAGCATTTAGTTTAACAAGCATCTATTGTGAAAAGCGAGTTATGATGGAAGAACAAAATACACCTACCTACCAGAAAATCATGAAGGGTTTTCATGGTGTTAATTTTGCAATTTGTGATTTTCTGGTAGGTAGGTAAGTGTATCGTGAAAAGCTGAGAATGATGTTTTTCACACCTTGTTTTACACTGGGTTTTCACCCACACCAACTTTTTACATTTCAGAACCGTCCAAAATGCGAGATTTGTTGGTGCTACCGTCCCCGTGAGGACCCGGTTCACCTTCCCTGACCGATTATGAGCGTCAGCCTCTAACAACTGCAACGGCAAACAAGGAAATCCGTATATTTGCAGTCTGTTGATTTTATGCAACGGCTCAACTCACCTACCAAGGTTATTTTTACAACGTATTGTTAGGCATTCCACGTTGGACAAATAAAAACGCCTTTCAACCCGTGCATTTCTCACCGTACCACGAGCTAAAAAGCGTTTTTATACCAACAGGAATGCTTGAAATCTGTTGAGTAACTTTGAATATGATTATATAATAACCATATAAACGCCGCATTGGTACTGTGGAAGGTGAGAATGCGGTTGAAACTCCGTTTCGTTATCAGTTGGCGCTGATAACATATGAAACGGGGTTTTTATTTGTCATTATTCAATTATGTTCCATTCATTTTTCTCAAGTATTATATAAGAACCATGATGGAACTCAACCTGATAATATTTTCTTTTTTGTATTTATAAATAATAAAAATGATTTCATTCGTTACTATCGTTAAGCATTTCAACGTAGCACGTTTTAAATTAATTTCGTGATGAAATACTATCAAACAAATTTAATTGCAATAGAACGTAAATACTCGTCATTGGTTATATACAAAAATAAAATATTTTTTAAATGAAATTAAAAATCTCATGGAATTTTGTATATAACATACGGGTGAGATTAAATGAATAAACAACGATATGAACATTTAAAGGAATACATTGATCTTTTAAATATTGATGTTGAACGTGGGTTAATTTTGAACAGGAAAGCATGGCTCACTAAAAATGGGTACTTATCAATCAAATTAAAATACAAAAGTTATCGGGTGCATGAGGTTATTTTAACAGCAGCTGGAGTTAATTTAATTGGGTTAACTGTCAATCATAAAAACGGTATTAAGACAGACAATCGAATAACTAATCTTGAAGCGATTACTCAAAAAGAAAATAATATTCATGCAATCAAAACTGGATTAAATTCGACTGAACATCTAAAAGGGCTTATTCCAAGAGCAAAATTAAATGAACATGATGTAAGACAAATTAAACAAATGTTATCCATGAAAAAACATACTCAAACGGAAATAGCAAAAATGTATGAGGTAGATGTATCAATCATAAGTAAAATTAAAAAGGGAAAGTTGTGGAAACACGTTGTTTAGAGGTTAGGAAAATGCGGGGAGTTTACGACTTTCAGAACTTGTAATAATATTATTAGGTAATAAAACTAAATCACGCATGATTACTTGTAAAAAATCTTTTAGAAAAAGAAAAACACTCCTAACAAAAAACTGTTAGAAGTGTTGATATAACAACGATTTCAGATACCGGTGGTCGGGGTCGAACCGACACTCCAGAAGGAACACGATTTTGAGTCGTGCGCGTCTGCCAATTCCGCCACACCGGCAAGTTTTTTTACGTCGTATCTAACCGACGAATATAAATATATCATGGATCTCATAATGTGTCAACGTATTTCAAAAAAGTTTTTTTGGAAATATAAAATAAAGAGTGTTAAGAGATTCTTTATCATCAATGTGTCATAACTTAGCCTGTTATGATAAATCAAAGCAATAAAAAAATGATCTACATAAGTAGATCATTTATAGATTAGTTATAATGATAAAACACAAACACCAATTCAACTTACCTTGTAAGTAAAATTGGTGCCGAGGGCCGGACTTGAACCGGCACGGTAGTCACCTACCGCAGGATTTTAAGTCCTGTGTGTCTGCCAATTCCACCACCCCGGCAATAAGAAGGCGACACCCGGATTCGAACCGGGGATAAAGGTTTTGCAGACCTCTGCCTTACCACTTGGCTATGCCGCCGTAATTGGAGCGGAAGACGGGATTCGAACCCGCGACCCCCACCTTGGCAAGGTGGTGTTCTACCACTGAACTACTTCCGCATTTTAAGGGACTTCATACATCATATGCAATTGATATAAAAAGTGAGACTGGGCTAGCTGGATTCGAACCAACGCATGACGGAGTCAAAGTCCGTTGCCTTACCGCTTGGCTATAGCCCAATGATAATATGGGGCGATTGATGGGAATCGAACCCACGAGTGCCAGAGCCACAATCTGGTGCGTTAACCACTTCGCCACAACCGCCATAATCTCAAGATGTCATAAATTTGGCAGGGGCAGTAGGAATCGAACCCACACCGGAGGTTTTGGAGACCTCTGTTCTACCGTTAAACTATGCCCCTATAAATGGTGGAGGGGGGCAGATTCGAACTGCCGAACCCTGAGGGAGCGGATTTACAGTCCGCCGCGTTTAGCCACTTCGCTACCCCTCCACATTAAATTTTGAAAAACAGTGCCGGCAAGAGGACTTGAACCCCCAACCTACTGATTACAAGTCAGTTGCTCTACCAATTGAGCTACACCGGCATAGGTGGTGGCTCGGGACGGAATCGAACCGCCGACACACGGATTTTCAGTCCGTTGCTCTACCAACTGAGCTACCGAGCCTAAGTATTTAAATGGCGGTCCGGACGGGACTCGAACCCGCGACCTCCTGCGTGACAGGCAGGCATTCTAACCAACTGAACTACCGGACCATTTTGAAATTTGGTTGCGGGGGCAGGATTTGAACCTGCGACCTTCGGGTTATGAGCCCGACGAGCTACCGAACTGCTCCACCCCGCGATAATAATGGTGGAGGATGACGGGCTCGAACCGCCGACCCTCTGCTTGTAAGGCAGATGCTCTCCCAGCTGAGCTAATCCTCCATCATATAATGACCCGTACGGGATTCGAACCCGTGTTACCGCCGTGAAAGGGCGGTGTCTTAACCGCTTGACCAACGGGCCCAGGACTTTCAATTGTAATTATGTATAAGTATCAGTGGCGGAGAGCAAGGGATTCGAACCCTTGAGACGGAGTTGACCGCCTACACGATTTCCAATCGTGCTCCTTCGACCACTCGGACAGCTCTCCAATAATGGCTCCGCAGGTAGGATTCGAACCTACGACCGATCGGTTAACAGCCGATAGCTCTACCACTGAGCTACTGCGGAATGAAGTCTGCCTGGCGATGTCCTACTCTCACAGGGGGAAACCCCCGACTACCATCGGCGCTGAAGAGCTTAACTTCCGTGTTCGGTATGGGAACGGGTGTGACCTCTTCGCCATCATCACCAGACAATTTCAGTGACATTTAACATTATACTATGTATTTTTGAGAAAATCAAGTGTTTTTTTGAAAAAATTATTCTCTCAAAACTAGATAACAGGTGTGACATCAATCAAAAATGTGGTTAAGTCCTCGATCGATTAGTATCTGTCAGCTCCATGTGTCGCCACACTTCCACCTCAGACCTATCAACCTGATCATCTTTCAGGGATCTTACTTCCTTGCGGAATGGGAAATCTCAT
>NZ_MOEO01000025.1:0-12136 GCF_001875785.1 Bacillus sp. FMQ74
CCCAATTCTAATGTTATAGATATAAATAATCTTTCTTTGCCATATTGGCTTTTAAATTCAGAAGAATTAGAAGAGTTGTTTTTAGATACAGATGCAAATGATCATAATCAAAGAAATATTTTTAAAGAAGCTATTGTAAATAATCGCAAAATTAAATTAGGTGGTACTGAAGAAGAGAGAGAAAAAATTCACTTTGATTCTCCAGTATTCTTTGATTTAAATGAAGTTCTAAAATATATTGTTTACAAGAACAAAGAAAAAAAAGATAAAAATGGAACGGTTCAATGGCAAGATATCAATGGCGATATCTTTACTTTTAATGAAGAAAGTTTACATAGACTTTTCAATGAAAAATTAGAACCTGTAGGTACTTCTGCATCCGGTATGAATGGTAAACTTATTAATTTTATTAACAGACTTGAAAATAAAATTAATGATAAAAGATTCGATTTTCTTTTAGGTGAAAAATCCAAAAATATAACTTTTGAAGAAACTTTGAAATTACTTTTAGGGTATAATGATAATAAGCCTACTAATATTACAATTTTTGATTTAAGCGGTGTACCATTTGAGGTACTTAGTATTACGGTGTCATTAATATCAAGAATTATATTTGAATATGGTTATTTTTATAAAAAAATAAGAAATAAAACTAATTCAAATGATATCATAAATAATGATATTCCAATTTTACTAGTATATGAAGAAGCACATAAGTATATACCAAATAGTGATTTATCTAAATATCGATCATCTAAGAAGTCAATTGAAAGGATTGCAAAAGAAGGGAGGAAATATGGAATTACATTGATGCTCGCAAGTCAAAGACCATCCGAATTATCTGAAACAATTTATTCTCAATGTAATAATTTTATTGCCATGAGGTTAACAAATCCAAATGATCAAAGTACTGTAAAAAAACTCTTACCTGACGCCCTTGGAAATTTGATTGATAAATTGCCAGTACTACAAGCGGGCGAGGCTTTGTTAATAGGAGAATCTATAGTTTTACCATCATTAGTACAAATTGACCAATGTGAGCTTCCACCCTCATCTAATGATATTCCATTCTGGAAACTCTGGAAAGAAGAATGGAAATACCTAGATATAGAAAAAATTAAAAGTGAGTGGTGTAAATGATAGTATTACATCTATGCAAACAAAGTTTTTCAGTTGATTAAAAGTATAGCGGGGCATTGTCTAGTCCTTTTTGTTTTTCTGAGGACACCGCTTATTAGAAACTTATATAAAACAATTTATGTTACTAAAGAGACCAAAGACAATATTCTAGGTCTCTTTAAATTTAAATACTTAATCATCACTTTTTTGCTAAATCTTCACATCAACTCTTTATCCATCCAAATATTCGATTAAAATTATAATCTTCACTATGCCGCTTGACCCAAGCAAAATCAACCACAAGCTTGGCAGTCAAAAGTTCCGGAATCGAGAAGTCGTCTTTGTCCAGATGAAATTGCGTTGGCTGCAACAAATTTCCAATAGTTTACTTTCGTTGTTTTTTAAAACTAAGCTTATCATTTCGTTTGTCTATTTATCAAAGGAAATAAGGGCTTTTACAAAAAATCTATTAGCCTGCTCAACAAAACTGTGACTGCTCATAACTATAAGAAATATTCGAGCAATCAAACAACTGTCCACTCGTCAAATGAAAAATACTCTATAAATAGCTTCGGTAGTAGCCTTTAGCCCCCAAATACTCCGCTTCCAATTCATTAAGCTGCCCACATGCAGAAGCAAATCAGAAAAACCAATTTTAAATCCCAATCCTTCCCGGATGTAATGGGAGATTGAGTTGAAAACGATTTTGTGTTCAAATACGTTACCATGGATTTTTTGTAAATAGAATGTTTCGAAGCAGAGGATTTGTAGAGCAGGCCGGTTTGACAAAATAGTCGTTAGAGTGGTTTTCTGCTGATTCCGTTGTCGGCTTTCATCAAGGAACTATATATAGTGTATAAAGGCACACATAAAACCAGATTCTAATACCAATCAGTTTCATCTACAGTGAATTATGGTTTACGTACTTGTAAATCAGCAAACAACCAGTCTTGTTAACAATTTGTAGCGTTAAATAAGATATTAAACTGCAAAAAGGCCCAGAGAAAATCCTCTCTGAACCCCCATAACCTCACTTCATATACCGATACTCCCGCAAACTCTCCAAAATCGCAACTTCCTGCAGCAGTTCCTCACCGACATTCGTTTCCTTTACTTTCTTCCGCTCAAGCTCTTTGTCCACTAATCGTTTCACCGTCAAGACGTCGGTTCCGGTGCTTAGGACTTCTGCCTTGGAGTTGAAGTGTTTATGGGCGACGAGCTGCATGCCGTAGGAGTTGTATAACAGCGTATAGCCTGCGATGCCTGTTGTGGATTGGTAGGCTTTGGAGAAGCCGCCGTCGATGACGATCATTTTTCCGTTTGCTTTGATTGGGTCTTCTCCTTCGATTTCTTTTACAGGTGTATGGCCGTTGATGATATGGCCGTGATCTGGATTGAGGCCGAATTCTGCCAGGATGTTTCGGCAGGTTGCCTCGTCTTCGCGTAAATAATAATACGGGTTTTTCTTTTCTTTATGTGTTTCCTTTTCTTTAATAAAATACCGCTCAAATGTCGTCATGGCGCGTTTTCCAAAGAGGGAGGAGTATTCGCCTGTCCATAAATACCAGGCCATATCTGTCGCCAGGTCATCGGTTTCTTCCGGGTGGGCAAACGCTTCCCGCAAGAATCGTTCAAATACATCGAGCAGCTCACGGCCCGCATACGGTTTTTCCTCAATCATCATCGTTTCCATATTGCCGTTTTCATCGACAGGAATACAGCCGTGAATTAACAGGTTGCCGTTATATTTTAAATAAAGGCTGCCTTTTTTCATCATAAAATTCATATGGCGGCCCAGCTTTTCGGAATGCTGGACAGAGAACAGCAGCTTGTCTATGACTTCTGCTTCTTCTTCTAATAGCTGATCTGGCTGCTCCGGATTAATCGTCGCAAAGCAGGTGTTTTCCAATTGATATGTTTTTCCGTTCAGCGTGATTTCGTTTTTGTCATAATCTATTTTCTCTAATAATAGCCGCTCTTCCATATTAAAGTTCGGCCGTCTCTTGATAATCGGGCTCTCAAGCTTGAATTGGATCATCGCAATCGCTTGATGGATTTTTGTGATTTGCTTAATCTCATCCTCTGGCCTGTTGTCGTCTGCTTTTGGTCGGAACGCTGGATTATCATCATAATATTTTTCGGCCAGGTTTAATAGCGGTCTCAGGTTGATGCCGTACACGTCTTCAATAATATCCAGGTTGTCATAGCGGGCACAGATACGGATAATATTGGCCAGGCACACTTTAGAACCGGAATAGGCACCGATCCAAAGGACATCGTGATTTCCCCACTGAATATCGACAGAATGATAGTTGATCAGTTCTTCCATAATTCTATCCGGCTGCGGTCCGCGGTCGTAAATATCGCCGACAACATGTAGATGGTCGACTACCAGCCGCTGAACGCTGTAAGCAAGGCCGGTGATCAGCTTATCGGCTTGGCCAAGTTCAATGATCTGATCAATGATTTCGGAGTAATATTGCTCCTTGTTGCCAGCTTGTTCTGTTTTGTATAACAGCTCCTCCGTAATATAAGCAAATTGGGCAGGCAGTGCTTTGCGCAGTTTGGAGCGGGTATACTTGGAGGAGCAATATGAAACGAGCTTAATCATTCGATGAATCGTTTCTTTATACCACTCGTTTAATGCTGCTTTCGCATCAAAGTCATGTTTGATTAACTTCAGTTTGTCTTCCGGATAATAGACCAATGCCGCTAATTCATCGATTTCTCTATCGTAAATGACACCGCTGAAGATGTCGCGTATCTTCTCTTTGACTCGTCCTGAACCATTACGCAGCACGTGCTGGAATGCCTGATACTCCCCGTGCAAATCACTGACAAAATGCTCAGTGCCCTTTGGCAGGTTCAATATCGCTTTCAAATTAATGATTTCTGTTACCACTTTTTCTTCACAATCGTATTTTTGCGCGAGTAGATCTAGGTACTTGCTTTCCAAAATCGTCCATCCCCTTTTTAGAATAAACCCCTATATATGAGCATGTGCATGATAAGGTGAATTTAAAAGTATGATACTGTTTTTCATCATTGGACCTTTATATGATAGTACCGCATAACTGCTTTTATAGACAATTGAAACGAGTGAGTAAAGTGAAACGAAAAAACCAGATTTCAAATCTGGTTTCCTGTTCAAAGCGAACTATTGTTGTTTTTCTTTCACCATCTTGATAAAGAGGAAAAAGATAATAAATACGATAAAGTAGTTCGTTGGGTTCTTAACGATGCTCATCTCTAGTGAAATCTGTAAGAGTATCCAGAGCACGAAGATGTCTAGTATTGCAGGGATGATGATTTTGTACATGTCGACCA
Organism: Bacillus sp. FMQ74; assembly: GCF_001875785.1. NCBI lineage: Bacteria > Bacillati > Bacillota > Bacilli > Caryophanales > Bacillaceae > Bacillus > Bacillus sp. FMQ74. The sequence continues at coordinate 4,447 of NZ_MOEO01000025.1, forward strand.
CCTTCCATAGTGAAGCAGCCCTATAATAAAAAACTATTAGCCTGCACCACAAACTGCGACTGCTCATAATTATACGAAATCTTCGAGTAATCAAACGGCTGCCCATTTGTCAGGTGAAAAATACTTTCTATATACAGCTTCGGCAGTCCAGCCTCTAATCCCAAATATTCCGCTTCCTCCTCATTCAGCTGGCCCACGTGCAGAAACAAATCAGAAAAACCAATTTTCAATCCCAGTCCTTCCCGGATGTAATGGAAGATGGAGTGGGAGACGATTTCGTTGTTTAAATACGTCACGATCGATTTGTTGTAATAGGATTCTTCGTAGCAAAGGGTCTGGCCGTTGATGTAGCGGACCCTTTTGACATAGTAGATGTCCTCGTCCATTCCGATGTTCAAGTTTTCCGCCGCTTCCGGTGTTGGCTTTCTCACGTCCAGTTCGATGACTTTTGAGGTGACGTTGAAATCCTCGAGGTCTTTTTTAAATCCCTGATTCGACAGCAGGCTGATATAGCCTTTTCGTTTATGTTTTCTGACGAAAATGCCGCTTCCTCTGACCTGAAAGATCGCGCCTTTTTGCTCTAGTAGATCCAAGGACTTTGTGATTGTGCTTTTGCTGACTTCAAACTGGGCCATGAGGGTTTCTAGCACTGGCAGTTTGTCTCCTTGCTGAAGCTCGTGTTCTTCTATATATGTTTCAATTTCCGCTGCGATTTGCTGGTATTTTAACATACGCATTCCTCATTTATTCGTTTAGTTTCACTTGTCAAAATTATAGCATAAACCGCTTACAATTATAGTTAGTGCGTAAATATTTTGTTTCGGTATTGATAAATTATACCGGTACAATTATAATGAAAGCGTAACCAAAACAAAGGGGTGGGTGAAAATGTCGGGGAAAGTGAGAGATTATACGAGACTAGCAAAAGACATTTTGGAGGCCGTAGGCGGGGAAGAGAATGTGATTGGGGCTTCTCGCTGCGCTACTAGACTTCGATTGGTGCTGAAGCGGTCTAACCCTAAAGCGAAGGATATCGTGAAGTCGATGCCCGGCGTCATTACCGTTGTAGAGAACAGCGGCCAATTCCAGATTGTCATTGGACAGCACGTAGGGGAAGTGTACGAGGAATTTTCAAAGCTGGTCCAAATTGATCTTGCTGGTGAACAGAATGAGAATAAAGGAACTGTTCTGAACCGGATCATTGCGACGATGTCAGCGGTGTTTGCGCCGTTTATCTACATTCTGGCTGCTGCTGGTATTTTGCAAGGTGCATTAATTATCATTAACTTATTGTTTGACGGCTTTGAGAAAACAGGGACTTATCAGGTTTTCAGTTTCATATCCTGGGCGCCGTTTACGTTTTTGCCTATTTTTATCGCGATTACGGCATCAAAGCATTTTAAAACCAATATGTATCTCGCTGTAGCGTGCTGTGCCGCATTGGTCAGCCCGACATGGGCGGAGATGGCTGCACAAATTGCAGACGGAAAGAGCATTTCTTTCTTAGGGCTGGCTTTATCAGAAACAACATATACGTCTTCCGTGCTGCCGCCATTATTTTTAGTGTGGATTTTATCTTATCTTGAACGGTTTTTGAATAAGAGAATGAACGAAGTGGTCAGACCGTTATTTGTTCCGTTTCTATGCATGGTCATCATGGTGCCGTTAACGATTCTTCTCATTGGCCCTGTGACAACATTAGGCGCAAATGGGATTGCAAACGGTTACAATTTTTTGGCGGAAAACGTGCCGGCTTTGGCTGGGGCGATCATCGGCGCTTTCTGGCAGGTCATTGTGATTTTCGGTGTACACTGGGGCATCACACCGATGGTATTGGCAAACTTTGATTTATACGGTCGAGATTCATTTCAGGCGTATCAAACGATTGCGGTCATCGCGCAGGTTGGTGCTGTGCTTGGCGTCATCCTGAAAGCGAGAAACAAGGAAACGAGAAAAGTCAGTGTTTCAGCTGGAATTACAGGACTGTTCGGCATTACAGAACCTGCAATCTACGGTGTGACCTTACGATTTAAGAAGCCGTTTATCTTTGGTTGTATTTCCGGTGCGGTTGGCGCAGTTGTGGCAAGCTTCTTTCATCCGTACTACTTTGCATACGCAGGGCTTCCGGGACCGCTCACAGTCGTAAATGGAATCAGTAAACAATTCCCGACTTCTATCTGGGGCATTTTAATTGGCGCTGCGATTGCGGTCATTCTCCCTGTTGTGCTGATACAGATCTTTGGCTACGGAGAAGATGCTGCTGCACAGCCGGAAAAGGAACAACTTCAAACCGCACAGGCAAATGAAGAAACCGTATATGCCCCGTTTAACGGTAAGGTGATTCCGCTTTCTAACGTGCCTGATGAGGTATTCAGCTCAGGCGCAATGGGACAAGGATTGGCGATTGAGCCATCCGATAATAGGCTCTACGCTCCGTTTGACGGCACCGTTGTCATGGTCGCACCTACGAAGCATGCGATAGGCCTGCGTTCAGTGTCTGGCGTTGAATTGCTTGTGCATATCGGGCTGGATACGGTGACATTAGACGGCACGCCTTTTGCCTTGAAGGTGAAAGAAGGCGATACCGTCAAAAAAGGCGAGGTGCTTGCTGAGTTTGATAAGGCTTTCATTGAAGAGAAAGGGTTAACAACGATTACCCCTGTCATCATCACGAATTCACATGCGTATCAGGAAATTCTCATTGAGGACCTTAAAGAAAGTACGCTGAATCAAAAATTATTTACAGTCGTAAGCTGAGGAGGAATAACACATGGGAAACATGCCGAAAGATTTTTTATGGGGCGGTGCTTTAGCTGCCCACCAATTTGAAGGCGGATGGAATCAAGGCGGTAAAGGGCCGAGTGTCGTCGATGTGATGACAGCGGGTGCGCACGGCGTGCCGAGAAAAATCACTGACACGATTGAAGAAAAAGAGTTTTATCCGAACCATGAAGCCATTGATTTCTATCACAGATACAAGGAAGATATCGCTTTGTTTGCGGAAATGGGATTAAAATGCCTGCGTACGTCTATCGGCTGGAGCCGGATTTTCCCGAAAGGCGATGAGGCTGAACCGAACGAAGCGGGTTTGCAGTTTTATGATGATGTGTTTGATGAATTGCTAAAGCACGGGATCGAGCCGGTCATTACGCTGTCTCACTTTGAAATGCCGCTGCATTTGGCAAGAGAATATGGCGGCTTCAGAAACCGGAAAGTCGTAGACTTCTTCGTCAACTTCGCAGAAGCGTGCTTTACCCGTTACAAAGATAAAGTGAAGTACTGGATGACATTTAACGAGATCAACAACCAAATGGATGTGAACAATCCGCTGTTCCTATGGACGAATTCAGGTGTTGTGGTTGGCGAAAACGAAAACGCGAAGGAAGTCATGTACCAAACGGCACACCACGAATTAGTGGCGAGCGCATTAGCAGTCGCAAAAGGAAAAGACATCAATCCAGAGTTCCAGATCGGGGCCATGGTATCACACGTGCCGATTTATCCTTTCTCCTCCAATCCTGAAGATGTGATGCTGGCTGAAGAAGAAATGAGGCAGCGCTATTTCTTCCCGGATGTGCAGGTTCGCGGGTACTATCCAAGCTACGCGTTGAAGGAATTTGAAAGAGAGGGCTACAACATCACATTCGAAGACGGTGATGATGAGATTTTAAGAAACGGAACCGTCGATTACTTAGGCTTCAGCTATTACATGTCAACAACCGTGAAAAGCGATGTGAAAAATGATAACACTGGCGATATTGTAAATGGCGGCTTGCCGAATGGTGTCGAAAATCCGTACATCACTTCGAGTGACTGGGGATGGGCGATTGATCCAACTGGGCTGAGATATACGTTGAATCGTTTTTATGACCGATACCAAATCCCGTTATTTATTGTTGAAAACGGCTTTGGCGCGGTGGATACGCTCGAGGAGGACGGCAAGGTTCATGATCCGGAACGCATTCAATATTTGAGATCACATATTGAAGCACTGGAAAAAGCGGTCACGTACGATGGTGTGGATTTAATCGGCTACACGCCGTGGGGCATTATTGATATTGTCTCCTTCACAACTGGCGAAATGAAAAAACGCTACGGCATGATCTATGTTGATCGTGACAATGAAGGAAACGGATCCATGAAGCGGTATAAGAAAGATTCATTTGAGTGGTACAAAAACGTCATTCAAACGAATGGCGAGGAACTATAAGAAGCGCCCGAATCAAGCACTTTTACTGAAGTGCCTGGTTCGGGTTTTTGATATGATCCGACCCAATATCCAGTAATGGGAATACATTACCAGATCTGATTGCTATGTTATGATTTCACCTGTAAGATCCTTTTTTGTATAATTTAATATTAGAACGGAAGAAAGGGAGAGAGTTTGTGAGGAAAAAGAGATGAAAGCGGGTGTCTGATTGAAGATTTTAAGATCATGATAGAGTTCCCTCAGCAAATCTCCTGACAAAAATTTGGCGAGGAAGGGGCAACATCAGATGAAAAACATTTTAATAAGAGCTGGCATATCACCCTTTGATACATTTAACGCAGCTGAAATGATTGTTCGCAACTCCATTGGCGGCAATGTAGGAAACCTAGTATATGCCTACAGTGTGTTTCGCACGCTGATGACAGAAGGGACGACGATTACTCCTGATTATTATCGGATTCATCCAGCGGATGCTGAACAAATTAATAAAACATATGATATGTATATTATTCCGCTGGCAGATGCATTCCGTGAGGATTTCGTGCCTTCTTTACGGAAATATACCCAATTAATTAAAAAACTAACCATTCCGGTTGTTGTGATTGGTGTTGGTTTACGGGCTCCGTTTGAACCAAAATTAAATGAAGGTTTTCCTTTTGATGAGGATGTAAAGGCGTTTGTAAGTGCCGTGCTGGAGAGATCAAATATGATAGGTGTCCGCGGTGAAATTACAGCGAAATACCTTTCAAGATTAGGTTTCCGTGAAGGCATTGACCATACGGTAATTGGCTGTCCTTCTATGTATGCGTTTGGCAGAGAACTGAAGATAAGAGAAACCAATATCACACCGGAATCAATGGTGACGGTTAACTCATCAAGGCTGTCTCCAAAGCATGTGCTGGATTTCATTACAAGAAGCATGAAAGAGTTCCCGAATCATTACTTTATTCCGCAATGGCGAAAAGAAATGATTCTGACGTATGCGGGTGCGCCTGCGCTAGCGAAGCCTGCTGATAATTATCCGGTCAGCATGGAAGACCCGGCTTATCAGAATGATAGAGTCCGATTCTTTTTAAATGTGCCGACTTGGCTCGATTTCCTGAGACAAGCCGATTTGAGCTTTGGCGCAAGGCTGCATGGAAATATCGCGGCGACGATTGCCGGTACACCGAGCTTGTTGCTTCCGAAAGATGCCAGAATGCGTGAATTAGCTGAGTACCATCAATTAACGCACGTCATGGCAAATGAGATAACTGATCAGACAAAACTGTCAGAATTAATTGAAACACTTAATTTTCATCAGCCTGAGAAACAGCAAGCGCAAAACTTTGACCATTTCATCAGCTTCTTGAATCAAAATGAATTAGACCATATTTATAAAGAGAAAGCGATTCCTGATACCGTTCCTTTTGACGAAAAACTATCTAAGACAAAGCTTCTTCCGCCTGTGACTACAGTTAGCGGCTGCAGTTCCACAGAAACAGCGAAACGCTGGGAAGCGCTAATGGCATTAGAAAATGCCAAAAAGGAAAAAACCATTAAAGATCTGAAAAAAAAGGTCAAAAAGTATCAGGGCACGTTAAATAGAAAATCAGTGCGTATCGCCTTGAAAACAGCAAATATGCTGAGTGTGAAGTGACCATTCACTAACATTACAACTATATTACAATTGTATAATACATGCAATATTTTTGGAATAAAAAAGAAAGCCGCAATGCTGCCAATCTGGCAATATTGCGGCTTTCTTATATTAGTTACGGATTAGGTAATCAAACGCGCCGAGAGCGGCAGTTGCACCTGATCCCATAGAAATAATAATCTGATTGTATGCACTGTCTGTGCAGTCGCCGGCAGCAAATAAGCCTGGTACGCTTGTTGCGCCGTGTTTGTCGACGATGATTTCGCCCATGCGGTTGCGTTCAACCGTTCCTTCTAACCATTCTGTGTTTGGCACGAGACCGATACACCTTGAAGTCTTTATAAGTCTTCTTTTCGAGCAAGTATAGAAAGGAGGATTATTTGGATGATCATTGAATTGTGAAGCATGATAACAATAAAAGAAACTAATAGATATCGAAATGCAGTTGTAATTGTGTAAGAAATTTCCCTAAGATGTTAGCCACCTCGTTTGTGAAGGAAAATATAGAGGATATCAAATTAATAAGAGTGATCTCCTCTATATTTCGCTAATGGGGAAAAGTATTTAAAAATAAAAGTTCATAAATGTTTAAATCATTGAACTTTCCAAAACAAATCATTTAGAGTCTTACCTAGAGCTAAGCAAATATCCGTACAAAGCTTTAACGTAGGGTTATATTTTCCTAACTCTATAAGACCTATAGTTTGGCGAGTGACGTTCACAATTGCCGCTAACTCTTTTTGGGTTAACCCTTGTTCTAATCTTGCCCTTTTGAGATTAGTGTTACACAACTTGACTTACACCTCTATATAACAATGTAAATAAAATTTAGAATTATACTCAGCTCATTACTTCTTTAACCTCATTAGATTTAGAATGTTTCACTAAATTTATATATGTTTCATTCTTTTGCATGAGTTCTTTGTGAGTTCCAATTCCACAAATTTCGCCTTTATTTAGTACTACTATTTGGTCAGCATTTTGTATTGTAGAGATACGATGAGCAATTATAATCGTAGTTCTACCTGTTAAAAGGTTATTTAATGAATTTCTAATAGCATTTTCAGATTCAGAATCTAAATTTGCTGTTGCTTCATCTAATAACAAGAATGGAGAGTTTCTTAGCAAAGCTCTTGCAATTGTAATTCTTTGTTTTTGTCCTCCTGAAAGGTTAGCGCCTCTTTCACCTACTTGGGTATCATATCCATCTGGAAGCTCCATAATAAAATCATGACAATTAGCTAAAATACAGGCATCTATGATGTCCTTCTCAGATAGAACAGTGGAATTCCCGTATAAAATATTTTCGCGAATTGTTCCAGAAACTATATCTGAATCTTGAGATACGTAACTAAACATTCCTCTCCATTGATTCAAATCAATATCAGTATAAGAAACTCCATTCAAAATTATGTCACCTTGATCAGGAACATAAAACCTCTCTAATAGGTAGAATAAGGTGGATTTTCCAACCCCGCTAGCTCCTACAATTGCTGTTGTAGTATTTGGTTTTATTTCTATAGATATGTTCTTTAATACCGGCTTTTCATTATATTTAAAGCTAATATTATCTATATTTAAAATGCCCATTTCCGGTTTAGATTTTACAGGTGTCGCTATTCTTTGTGTGTTCTCTTCCTTTTTTTCTAGAATGTCAAATATTCTTTGAGTAGCTCCAGAAGCTGACTGTACATTTGTAATAAATCGACTAAAGGTTCCTACAGGCGCAACTATTTGAAATAAATACATAATAAAAGCCATTAACTCACCAGAAGTTAAATATCCTGAATTAACACGATATGAACCAAATCCAACAACGCCAACTATCATAAGTGTAATAA
>NZ_MOEO01000026.1:0-11479 GCF_001875785.1 Bacillus sp. FMQ74
GTATATAGTATCTAACTCTAAATAAAATTCACATTTTATTTAAATCTGAAAGTGGCTTGATTGCATACCAAATATAAGGTACCCTGTATATGTATCATAGGGGTTTACCACCACTATAACGCCAGAGAGCTCCCTCACATAGCTCTCTGGTTCTTTTAATTTATAGGCTGTTTTTGCATAAAGACCATCATGAAGATGAAAATTTTAAAGATGAACTCAAATAATGTAAGGGAATAACATACTAAGGTTGATCCCAAATATGCAAATTCATATAATAAGTATATACTAATCTGTTTATTAAACTTATGTGTTGAGCTGGGTAAGTAAACGTTCTTAATGGTTTCGGTCATTAAGGAAGTGCCATTTATAGGATGAAGAAAAAGCTTATGGTAATTAATTAAAAGAACAGGAGACTATGAATGGAATTCTTAATTAGACAAGAACTCACACATGAATATAATACGACTGAAGAAATTGTTAAAAGAGCTTTTTTAAATGAAGAATATAGTGACAAGAAAGAGCATTTACTTGTAAATAGGATTAGAAAATCAGATGCATTCATTCCTGAACTTTCATTGGTCGCATTAAATCAAGATAAAGATATCGTAGGCCATGTCCTTTTATCTAAAATAAAAATCATAGATGGCGATAACACTGTCGATTCTTTAGCACTTGCTCCAGTTTCTGTTGCGCCTGATTATCAGAAAAAAGGAATTGGGAGTAAATTAATTCGTACTGCGTTAAAAAACGCAATAGAGCTTGGTTATCGTTCAGTAATTGTTTTAGGACATAAAGATTATTATCCAAGGTTTGGTTTTAAGCCAGCTAGCTTATGGAATATAAAAGCCCCATTTGAGGTGCCTGATGAAGTGTTTATGGCTCTAGAATTAGCAGATAATTCTCTTGAAGATGTGCAAGGTATCGTTAATTATTCAAAAGCTTTTTTTGAGTAAAAATTAGATGATTGATTAGATATTGTTAAAAAGAGGTTGTCCCAAAATTTTTTAATCTGTGGATAGCCTCTTTTTGTGTAAAGAGCCCTAAAAATAAAAAGAAAGCCACAAAGGGCTTTCAATTAGCGTTCACATGCATAGTTGTCATGATCCCTGTCCATTTTAGATTGGTAAGCAGGGTGGGAACTAGGCACTCCATTCGGATATTTCTTTCTTAACTCTGTGCAATTTTTAAATGTTTCTGTTTCTCCAGTTGTCTCTGAAGAAGCTTCTTTTTCAGTTGTAGTCGAAGTTTCACTTGATGCCTTTGGAGTAGTAGGCTGTTTAGCTGCCGGTTTAGATGTTGTTGCTTTTTTAACAGCAGTCGTTTTCTCCTTCACACAGCCATCAAATCCTCGGTCAGTCACATACCCATTCTTACTCCAAATTGAAAGCTTCTCCGATTTTGCTTCCTGCTCGTCTTTCTTAAATCGGTCTATGTATTTCGTATTTGGCTCATATACATATGCTACTCTGGCCAATCCTTCTTTTAGCAATGTTTCCTGAACAGATTTGCCATCCACATAAACATAAGCTAAGAGTCTTCCGTATTTATCTCTGCGATCGCCTTTGTCAAATTCCAGCTGCAGCTTACCACTGTTAACCAATTCTTTATTTCGCTTAGAAGCATCTTCACCGTACGGTTGAACACAAGAATTTGGTTTCTTCGTCTCAGGTGTGTCTATGAGCAAGTAGCGCACTGTGTCTACATTGCCGTTGTAACTAACTTTAATTGTGTCACCATCAACAGCTCTATCTAGAGTAACATCGACCAATTCCTTTTTGTCTTTTTCCTTAGATTTATCAGCAGTTTTTTCTTTAGTAGATTCCTTTTGTTCTGTTTTCTTTTCTACATCTGTAGACGCTTGTGGTGTTTCTTTTTCTGTGCTTACTTTTTCAGAATCATTTGAGCTGCAGGCTGCCAAAGATAAGCTCAAAGTGAATGCTGCAAAACCTAATAATACTTTCTTCAACTTCATTTCCCCTTTTTAGAATGTTTGTTCTCTATTTATATCGGTAAACCATCAATAATTATAATCCTATATCCAATTATTGTGAATTTAATTTTTCCTTAATATCATCGCATTTCTCTTTAAAATTTCCAGGCGCATGTTAGAATTTCACTGAATTCATAGTCAAAAGGGGAATGTTTTTATGCTTGGAATCAAAGTTGAAAAATCAAATGAAAACTTAATTATCAATTGGCAACTATCAAAAATTGAAATTCCAATCAAAGAAATTAACGATGTATTCCTTGATCCAAACTATGGGGGAGAGGAAAAAAATGCAGTAAGGATTGGGTTTCCTTATGGCTCTACGGATAGGGTAGTGATTAAAACAGCAAATAACACTTATATTTTGTTCACTACTAATGCTGGTTCAATTATGAGTAAAATTGTTAATTCTTAAACATTAAAGATCATTTGCCATGTGTTTCGTGATAATAAAAAGCAATTATATATGGGGTGATTTATTTGACTAATTTTGTTCATAAGACAGTCAACGGTTTGAAAAGTCTCTTAGATGAAAAAGGGGCCATTAAATTATTTTGTTCTGAAGGAAATATCATGGAGTTCCTTGTTACATTTTCAGAGGACAAAGCAACCCTGAATGACATCCAAAGCTTTGAGGCTAAACACCAGCTCACCCTTCCAAAGGATTATCAGAAGTTCATGACACTACATAATGGTGCGAAAATTTTTCAGATTCTTTCTGATGGGGAGAATATAGGTGGGGGACTTTATTTATTTAGCCTTGAAGAGATTGAAGAGGAACTAAAATATGAGGATTTATTTGAAGGTATCAATGGCATCCCAATTGGTCATTTATTAGAAGGTTGTCATTTGATGATCGACAAAGATAAATTGGATAAGGGGGATCCCAACTATCTTTTTATATTACAATTAGGAGAGTATACACCATTAAATTTAAACTTTGAGATATTTCTAGATCGGTATATAGAATCCAATGGGGCAACTTTTTGGGAATGGCGATACTATACAGCAGAAAATTATTATAGAACACGATAGCACGATGTATAATATGGTTATCTTATTTCTTACAAAGTCTATAGGGGCTTAACAAAGCCCCTTACTTATTAGTCTGGAATGACAAATCCTCTAAGTTCTACTTCATGGTGGTGTTCTTCATTGATTAAATCTTCAGGAATGCTCAAATCGTATTTATGGTTTGTGAAAAAGTAAATGTATAAAAGTTTTCCTTGTTCAATTGATGGAGCTGTATCCTTATCACGCATAATAGCACCCAATTTAAAGCCCATGCTCTTTCCCTGTATTTTTAATTCCTTTGTAAATTGGCTTTCGATTTCGAGAACCTTTAATTTCTGATCGAGAATATTAACACCTTTTTCAATTTCCCTGTATGTGAAATAGTATTTAGACAATGCTTCTGTTTTATATTCAGCAGCATTTCTTTTTTTCAATAAATCTAGGATTTCATTAATCGTTTCTTGCGGCAAATTAAGCTTCATATTCTTATCTCCTTGAGTTTATTTTATGAACATACATATATATCATACAATATTTGTGCTATTCAATTGGAGAAAATTATTAATTATCGAGAAATTTGGTTTTGTTATAAATAACTTAAATGAAAGGTGTATATAATCTTTTGTTAATTTAGTCTTAAAGTCTCGGTTCTTGTTGGAAGTTCTAAATTTGTTTATGGTAAGATTTAGTTAAAAAAGGAAAGGAGAATGAAATGAAGGTATTTGAAGCTGATTCACTGCTCTCTGAAGCGGATAAAAGAGCCAAAGAGTACAAGGAACTAAGGTCGCAAATGGTGAAGCTCAAAAAAACGTTTAAAGCTGTAGCTGACCTGGATGACAGCGAGTTTTCCGGTAAGGGTGCAGACAACATCAAAGCATTTTATCATGATCATGTCGGCGTAACAGACCAATGGATTGATTTAATTGACATGAAAATTGCTTTCTTAAGCAGTATTTCTGCGAAACTTGAAGATGCTAAGATGTCTGATGCTTACATAGAAGAGTCTTTTTTAGAACATGAGTTGGCTAACGCCTATACAAAATCAAAATCCATTATGTCTGAACAAAAGAAAGCGATGAAAGACATTCTGAACGACATCAATGACATTCTTCCTCTTGAAATATTCTCAACAGAAGATTTCAAAGATAAACTTTCTTCTGCAGATGACAAACGTGAAAAAACAATTGATAAGCTAAACAAGCTTGATGAGGATTTAAAAACAGAATACGCTGAAACAGAACCAAACGAACAATTTATTCAGCAAGACTTTAAAAAGCTGCAGGAATCAACAGGCAAAGGGAAGAACGCCACTCCTATTCACTATAACGCTAAAGCGTACAGAGAAAGTGATATACATAAGAAAAAAGGCGATATTGAGAAGCATTCTGAAGCTTACTTAAGCGTGAAGAAAGAAGAAGAAAAAGAACGAGAAATTAAAGAGTTGAAAAAGAAACTCAATGACGATGTTTCCGATCCTGATGAATATTTAGAGATTGCTAAGAAAGTAGGATACGAGAATCTGGAGCCAGCTCAAGCACAGCTTGCAGTGCAAATTGAACAAGCGAAGCAGCTAGAAGGAGCAGGAGAAATTACCTGGGATATCGTAAAAGGTGTAGGAGTAGGCTTATATGATGTAGGAAAAGACACTGTAACCGGCATATGGGACTTCATCACCGATCCAGGAGAAACACTCTCAGCACTGGGGAATGCAGTTATTCATCCAGTGAAAACCTATGACGCTATTTCAGCAGCAATAGAAGAGTCATATCAAAAAGATATGGTGAATGGGGATGCCTATTCTAGATCAAGGTGGGTAACCTATGCTGTTGGTTCAGTGGCTGTAGCGGTTTTTGGAACAAAAGGTGCAGGAGCCATTAACAAGGCAGATGCAGCGGGCAAAGTAATAAACAAAGCAAGTCAGGCAGGAAAGAAAATTAAGGACGTCAAAATTCCAGATTTGCTGCCTTATAATCCTAAGTACGACCTTGCTATGGCAGGGGGCGTGCCATACAATGTAGTAAACGGAGAAAGTTTAAAAAATAGGCTATTGCAATTAGCTGCTTCAGCAAACCCACGTTCAGTATTGCCAAGGACTAGGGGGAAATGGATCGGTAAACCAGGTGATGGGCAATGGTATTCCGATATACCTGAAGTAAACGCCGCGACAAAAGGCGAACCGATTACTTTTAAAGATGGGCGTCCTGATTTTACTCCATGGACTGTTGCCAACATTAAATTTAAACCTGGAGAGTTAAACGGAACTAAAAAGGATTTTAGGCTTGTATATAAGAAAATTAAAGAGATCAAAGGTTTTAAGTCTCAAGCACAGGCAAAAAAATGGCTCTCGCAACAGGGGCTTACCCCACACCATTTGGATAGTACCACAATTCAACTGGTACCTAGTGTAATTAATAACAAAATACCTCATATTGGAGGAGCATCTGACCTAAGAGGAGGGTATTAAAATGAGCTTCACTAAGATCGAACAAAAGTTGAAAGAGTTTACGGTAGATACTGAAACAGATCCTTGCATTAATACAAATGAAAAACTCAAAGAGATTGAAATGAATATAGGTAATCAATTGCCTTCGGATTATAAGGATTTTTTGAAGGAATATGGAGGATGTTATTTAGAAAGTAAAAAAACAACAGATGAGATTGAGTATGACGTTTGTTATAAACCTATAGAGAAAGACCCTTGGATGGGGAAGGACGATGATACACAATTGTTAGAGGGTTTTTATGGTTTAGCGAACGATCACAATAGTCTTCTGAAAGCGATCGATACATATTCTGATCGCTTTCCTAGAAATATTATTCCTATTGCAAGCTCTGCAGGTGGGAATGAGATATGCATGGATATCGATAATGAAAAGATACTGTTTTGGGATCATGAATTAAGTCAACCAGATAAAGACTTTTTCCTGATTGCCAATTCGTTTGAGGAGTTTATCTTAAGTTTAGTTGATGAACCAATTGAAACTGATGATAATGTTAGCGATGTTGAAATTGAGATTTTGGACAATGATTTTGGAAAGTTGCTCTTTGGGAAGGACAACTAGTCTTTATTTTTTTAAAACGCTCCTCTAGGCAAAAGTATTGCAATTGTATGAGATGGTGCAGAAACAAGCATCCTCAATCTAAATAAAATAATGGTTTTATCCATAAAGCAATAGTATTGCAAATACCATTTTTATATGGTTATAATTAGGGTAATGATACAATTATATAATTATTTGATGCATTTGTTTAATTAGAGTGCATAAAATAAAAAAGGCCAAGGTGCTACCAACACCCCGGCTATGTACAAAAAGCTGCCCATCAAAGGGCTTGCTCTGATGCAGAAATAAACTTAGATAGACCTAACCCTTTAAGGTTTCCAGTCTCAAGGGAGGTCTATTTTTTCTTTTGACTTGACGTTACAATCATCATTATATTGAAGATCAACAAGACGGTATTTAATATCAACCCGCCAAAATTGATCATTATCATTAATGATTCGTAAACAGTCATTTTCCCACCCCCTTTCATAGGGGATGAGCAAGACTCCCTTGAGTGAGCAAACTTTATGTACAGGAAATATTATACTATACATAAATGTCCTTGTCGTTAAAAATTCACAATAAATTGACAATATGAAAAGAACTTGATAAATGCAGGTTCTTTTTTTTATTTCAAATATTAAACAATGCCCTTTAAATGACGATATTTAACATGTAAACTTGTACCAAGGAGGATTTAGGAAATGAAGAAGAGAATTACGTATGTGCTGCTTGCTCTTCTAGCAGTAATAGTTTTCGCTTTCACTGATTCATCGAAAGCCAAAGCAGCAGAAGCAACACCACTTTATTATCTGCAAATTACAGGGATAACATCAGATGGAAACGACTTTGCTTGGGATTACATTAACTTTAACCAAACCAAAGCTCCAAGTGTTTTAAAAGGTAATAAACTTCACGTTAGGGCTCGTTTTATGGGGTATACAAAGTTAACAGTTATCACGGGTAAAGATGGGAAAAATTTGTTATATGATGGTACAGCTAGGATGTACAAATCCGATGCCATTCTTGGTCAGAATAAGGTGGTTATAGGCTGGGATAAATATTTTGAGATTCCAATGGACGCACTTCAAGATAACTCTATACAGATTAAAGCATTAAGCTCAGGCACCACTTTTGTTTACAGCCAAAAAATTGATTTTGAAAGAGAGTGAACCAGGTGATTAGCACTTCTAATTATGATGTAACTAAAGATCCAAAGTTCTTAGCATTTTGCAGCTTAGCTACAGAAGGATACGGAGGAAATAACTCAGCTCCTAGTAGATCCATTGGTTTTAGTGAATTTTGTGAAAAACTTGAGAAAAATGAAGTAGTTAAACCCGAGAACAAAAAAAGCTCACTTGAACTAAATAAGTCTTTAGATTATTGGAAATCAAGATTTAATCCGGGAGGTAATCTCTCTGCATTAGATTCACAGGTATTAGATATTATCAAAAAAGCTTACAACTTAGGCATGGTTAACAAAAATAATATGTTGTTGCGAAACGAAGCAATTAATGCTTATAAAAATTCAATTTGAATTTGAGATATAGCCCAGCTTAGTAAAAGTGCTGGGCGTTTTTATTTATTAGAGTTATTTGCTTTCAGATACTCTCGATGTTCTTTCTCCAACTTTTCAATATCATCTTTAAATATATAGATCTTATATTTTTCCTTTGCTTCTCTTGACAGATTATGTTCTAAATATTCACGGAGCTTTGTTTCACTTTTGGTTTTATCCATGCCAATTGTAATTGCCGGATCTGTTATTCCAATTTGAAAACTAAATAAACCAAATTCATCCCAAGCACTTTCTAAAACTTCTTCAGGTGCTTTTTTGTTTGATTCGATTAAAGTAATACCCGATATAATCAAAACAGGAACTAAAATCAAAAATCCAATTAACCTCTTCTTCATTCACCATCTCACTCTCCCTCGTCGATAAGAATCTCTCCTTTATTAATACTACGTATATCATTATTGACCTTTATATTTTATTACCAACATTTACATCGAACTTTTGTTCTTGTTTATGTTGAATAAAGAACATTTGTTCTGTTAATATTAGATCAATAAAGGAGTGAGTCGATATGCTTAGGGATCGAGGAACAATCAAGTGGACATCAATGATGCTTCCAGAACACTTAACACAACTTAAACAAGATTTGATTGATGTATCAAAAATTGAAAAACCATCCTTAGATGACCAACAAATTGAAGAAATGGATCTTCTCGTCTCTGAGGCACTTGAATTTAATAAAGAGTTGAAATTCAAACTCTTTAACAATGGATTCGTTGAAAATGTCACTGGCAGAGTCCATTACATTAATTTTGAACAACACAGGCTTCATGTAAAAGACCAGAATGACAATACAATTTATATCAACATGAATAACATCATAGGAGTTACATACAATGATTGATTACTCACAATTTCCACGTAAGAATATACTTTGTGTCGATATGAAATCCTTTTATGCTTCTGTATCGGCTGTAACAATGGGACTTAATCCTTTAACATGTTATCTTGCTGTTGTAGGGAATACGGAGAGACAGGGAAGTGTAGTGTTAGCTGCATCTCCTGCACTTAAAAAAGATTTTGGAATCAAAACAGGATCGAGACTTTTTGAGATACCTGAAGATCCAAGAATACACATTGTAAATCCACAAATGAAGCTTTTCATCAGAGTTTCAACTGAGATTACAAAGCTGTTTTACAGATTTGTTCCTGAAAAATGTGTGCATACGTATTCAATTGATGAATCTTTTTTAGATGCAGGAAAAGAAAATCCTGAAGAAATGGCCAAAGCAATCCAAAGCAGCATGTGGAGAGAATTTGGTTTGATGTGCACAGTTGGAATTGGTGACAATATGTTGCTTAGTAAGCTTGCACTTGACCTGGAGAGTAAGAAAACAAAGTGTGGTATTGCACGTTGGAGATATGAAGATGTGCCAAATAAACTCTGGAAGGTTCACCCGTTGTCTAAAATGTGGGGAATAGGAGGGAGGATGGAAAGAAACCTGAACCGAATGGGGATATCGACTGTAGGCCAGTTAGCCAAGTATCCCTTAGAATTGCTTGAAAAGAAGTTAGGAATAATGGGAAACCAGTTGTATTATCATGCTCATGGAATCGATTTATCGGAAATAGGTGCTCCGTTAATGCAGGGGCAGATTAGTTTTGGTAAAAGTCAGATTTTACTGAGGGATTACACAAGGAGAGAAGAGATTAAGGCTGTTCTTCTGGAGATTTGCGAAGAAGTCGCAAGAAGGGCACGTACACATAATAAAGTTGGTCGAACAATCAGCTTGGGAATTGGTTACAGTAAAGATGAGCTTGGCGGTGGATTTCACCGTTCTAAAACAATTGATCTTCCCACAAATATTACAATGGACATTTATAAGTATTGCTTGATGCTCTTTAATAAGTTTTACTCAGGCAAAACAGTGAGAAGTATCTCAGTTACGTTATCAAATATTGAGGATGATGTTAATCAGCAGTTGAGTTTATTTGAAGTGGATAATGAAAAGAGAAGGAAACTCGGGTTTGTCATGGATGGGATTAGAAGCAAATTTGGATCAAAAGCAATTCTGAGAGCAGTTTCTTATACACCTGCAGGTACAGCGCTTCATAGAGCTGGACTTACTGGGGGACATAAAAGTTAAGATAAATTTAAACTTATATAACACATCTCTTAAAGTTTTTTTGTTTTAAAAAGTTAAAAAACATGGTAAAATTATATAAAAACATAAGAAAGAGTGATTATATGGAATATGTAGTTATGATAATCATTTTATTAGCACTTTTCTTTATTTTTACTGTTTTCCTAAATACACGTTATAGTTTTGATGAAAAATGCTTAGTTTTAAAATTTGGTTTATCTAAAACAGAAATTCCAATTAATCAAATAGTTAGTATTAAAGAGTCAGACAAGTATGGAGTGGCAGATAATATCGATTATAAAATTGGTATGCCATATGCTCAACCAGATAGAATTGTTATTGAAACTACAAATAAGCGTTTTCTAGTTTTTTTAAATGGAGCTCATCAATTTATTCAAAAGTATAAAAAGGTTAGTGTTTGAATATAAGAAAAGTACCTTCTTACGATAGAAGGTACTTTTTTATATCTAGTATTATTAAAAATTTAATTAAATTTTTATCATTATTAATTCAAAATAAATCCATTATGATCAATTTTGTTTAGTATATTACAACCAATTCTGTTTATCGATAGGTAATAGAGGTTTTTTCCTGAGATTTATGAACAAGTTATCTTATAATTTTCAAAAAAAAATAAAAAAATATGGTTGAATTTAGATTAATCTTCCTTTATATTAAAAAATGTAATCCGGATTACAAACAAATGGGGAGGTTTTACAAATGGAAAAACTATTTAAAGAAGTTAAACTAGAAGAACTCGAAAACCAAAAAGGTAGTGGATTAGGAAAAGCTCAGTGTGCTGCGTTGTGGTTACAATGTGCTAGTGGCGGTACAATTGGTTGTGGTGGCGGAGCTGTTGCTTGCCAAAACTATCGTCAATTCTGCAGATAAAACATTTATAGAGGGAATATTTTAAATATTCCCTCATATTTAAAGCGGGGATCGAAATTGAATAAGAAAAAGAAACAGAAATATGTTCATACTAAACAGTTTAATAGTCATGATTGTGGACTAGCTTGTATCTCGTCAGTTTTAAAGTTTCATAACCTTAACTATGGGATTGATTTCTTACTAGACCTAATTGGGGATAAGGAAGGCTATAGTTTAAGAGACTTAATTATTATTTTTAAGAAGATGGGGATTAAAACTAGGCCACTTGAATTGCAAGAAAATAAGACATTCGAAGCCCTAAAACAAATAAAGCTCCCTTGTATAGCTTTGTTAGACGGGGAGGAATATGGACATTACGTAACAATATACGAAATCAGAAATAACTATTTGATTGTTAGTGATCCTGATAAAGACAAAATAACTAAAATAAAAAAAGAGGATTTTGAGAGCAAATTCACAAACTTTATTTTAGAAATTGACAATGATTCAATTCCTGATAAAGAAAAAGATCAAAAAAAACATTCTTACTTTTTTAAGGACATACTTTTTAGAAATAAATTAATTGTTTTTGTGATTTTATTGACCTCCTTGTTCGTTGTGGCTCTTGCTGTAGCAGGGTCGTTTTATATAAAGTTTCTAGTTGATCTAATTATCCCAAGAAGCTTAAGAGAATCTTTAATCACAATCACTTTAATATTCATAAGTATGGTCTTAATAAGGTGCATCTTCGATTTTGTAAGATCATATTTGATAATAAAATTGTCTTACAAAGTTGATAAAGAGATGTCAAATGTTTATTTTAATAAGGTAACAAAATTGCCTATTAATTTTTTTGAAAATAGAGAAGATGGAGAGGTAATTTCTCGATTCAATGATGGTATATATA
>NZ_MOEO01000027.1:0-9758 GCF_001875785.1 Bacillus sp. FMQ74
GTTGCTTTTAAGGAATGTCCCCCGCGGTCAAAAAAGTTGTCGTGAATCCCGACAGGGCCGTTTTTCAGGACGTCCTCCCACAGCTGGGCAAGCTTCATCTCGGTCACATTTCTTGGCGCTGTGTAGGTCTCCGCATCTGCCGCTCCGCCAGGAGCTGGCAGGGCGTTTCGGTCCAGCTTTCCGCTTGGCGTAACCGGCCACTGCCCCATCTCGATCATATGGGCTGGGATCATGTAGCCCGGCAGCCGTCTCTCAAGCTGCGCCCGCACTTCGTTTCTCGGGAGCCCTTCTATATATGCGCATAATTCCGGCTCGCCGCTGTCTGTCCGTACGGTAACGGCAGCTTCCCTTATGCCTCCTATGCTTCTAAGCGCCGCTTCAATTTCTCCGGGCTCAATCCGGTAGCCGCGGATTTTCACCTGATCATCCGTGCGGCCGAGGAATTCTATATTCCCGTCAGGGAGCCAGCGGGCTACATCCCCTGTTTTGTACATGCGTTCACCCGGGTAAAACGGATCGTCAAGAAAACGCTCCTCCGTTAAGCTCGGCCGATTTAAATAGCCTCTGGCCACACCCGCTCCGGCAATGTACAGTTCGCCGATACATCCGGCAGGCAACATCCGCTGCTTCTGATTGAGAATATACAATCTGACATGATGAACAGGTTTGCCAATCGGAATTCGTTCAAGTTTTTCATGCAGCGGACAATCAAAGAATGAAGCTTCTACAGTTGCCTCCGTTGGTCCGTAGGAATTGGTTAATGCAACATTTGGAAGCAGTTCGCTAAATCGGGAGACGAGATGGGCTCCCAGCTGCTCTCCCCCGGAAAACACCCGCTTGAGTCCGTTTGTCTTCTTAATCGGTACAGAGCGATTTTTTATATGGTCTAAAAAGGCATGGAGCATTGAAGGCACAAAATGCATAGCTGTGATCTCGTGTTCTTCTATGGCCTTTGCGATCACTTCAGGTTCTTTTTCGCCTCCCTGAGGAAGCAGATAAACAGAAGCACCGGCATAAGGCCACCAAAACAGCTCCCATATTGATGCGTCGAATGAATAAGATGTTTTATGCATAATCACATCTGATTGCTTCAGTTGATAACGGGACTGAAGGGAATTCAAAAAATTCACCGCTGATCGATGTTCAACTTCAACACCCTTAGGCATCCCGGTAGAGCCGGATGTATAGATGACATAGGCTAAAGATTGCGGGAGAACGTCCGTATTCGGATTGGACAAACGATGTTTCAGCCCGCTATTTGTCTGATTGAGATAAAAAATCTCTCCTGCAAATGCCGGAACATGAAGGTCGGCAGACTGAAGCAGGAGAATGTTTGTACCGCTGTCTTTGAGCAGAAAGCTGATTCGTTCTTCCGGGTAATCCGGATCAATGGGCAGATAAGCGCCGCCAGCTTTAAGAATGCCATAAATGCCAATCAGCATTTCAGGTGAACGCCTGCCTAAAATGGCAATAGTCGTTCCAGATTTTACTCCCCGTCCGATCAGCTCCCAGGCGATACGGTTAGCCTGTTCGTTCAATTCTTTATAGGTCATCGCTCCATCTTCAAAGATAACGGCCGCCTGATCAGGCGTTTTTGCTGCCTGCTGTTCGAGTGCATAGTGGAGAGTTTGATTCATTGAATAGCCCGTCTCCTCAAACAGATGGCATGATTCAATGAAATCTCTCTCTTCTTTTTTTGTTAAGATTGGAATATCGTCTAATTCTGTTTCAGGACTGGCAGCTGTATGTTCCACAAGCGTGGTAAAAAGGCTGGCCCACCTTTGGATGGTTTCTTTCTCAAACAAAGCTGTACTGTATTCAAACTGACAGAAAAGCTCAGAATCATGCTCTGTAACGTATAGGGAAATATCAAATTTTGATATTGGGTGCTCCAAGTCGTTCCACTGAAGCTGTACATCATTCATTTTTAGCTTTTGCCGTTCCATATTCTGAAGGACTAGCGTTGTGTCAAACAAAGGATTCCGGCTCATTTCCCGCTGCACACCGAGTTTGTCCACAAGCTCTTCAAACGGGTAATCCTGATGCTCATACGCTTCTAGTGCCGTCTGTCTGACTTCTTTCAGAAATTCTTCAAATGTCTTATTACCGGCCGGGCGTGTGCGGAGAGCCAATGTATTGACGAACATCCCGAGAACAGCTTCAAGATCGGCATGGGGCCGTCCGGCGATAGGTGAACCAATTACGATATCATCCTGAGCGCTTAACCGCGACAAAAAGGCTGAATACAAAGCGAGAAGCGCCATGTAAAGTGTGCTTTTGTTTTTATGGGCGAGTCGCTTTATCTTGGCCGTGATCTCTTTATCCATTTGAAAGGTTACTTTTCCGCCTGAGAATTTCCGTTCTGCCGGACGGCGTTTATCTGTCGGAAGCTCTAGTACAGGGAGGTCTCCGCTAAACTGCTGCAGCCAGTAAGTCTCCTGCTTTTGATACGAGTCTCCCTTTTTAAAAAGCTGCTGCCAGACGGCGTAATCTTTATACTGGATCCGCAGCGGCTTAAGCTGCCGTTTTGCATAAAGATCGGTGAATTCTCGGATTAATAGCTGAACGGATACGCCATCTGAAATAATATGGTGCATATCCACCAGCAATACATGCTTCTCGTTCGACACTTTTACAAGACCCGCCCTAAATAACGGCGCCCGGCTGAGATCAAAGGGACGAATAAATCTCTCGATATCGGTCTCTCTGCTTAATTCAAACGGTACCTCGGTGTGAATACGCTGAACAGGCTCGCCATCAGCCCCGGATACAAAGGAAGTTCGAAGAGGCTCATGCCGACTGATCAGTTCTTTACATACAGCAGACAGGTTAGCGACATCCAATGTCCCTTCCAGTTCTAAGACCGCAGGCATATTGTAGGCGACACCATCATCAAGCTGCTGAAGCACATAGATCCGTTTTTGAGCGGAAGATACAGGATATGCCGCCCTTTCTTCTGCCGGTTCAATTGCTGCATATGGATTTTCTTCTGCATTTCGAATGATTGAAGCTAACCCTTCCACTGTCGGATAGGCAAAAATGTCCTTAAGCGGAACTTGCACATGAAATTCCTTTGCAATCCGTGACATCAGCACTGTTGCTTTTAGAGAGTGGCCACCATGGTCAAAAAAGTTGTCTTGGATGCCTATAGAACCATTCTTCAGCACATCTTCAAATAGTTGTGAAAGCTTTGCCTCTAACAGATTACGAGGGGCAGTATATGGATTTCCGCTGATCGAAGCATCTGGCTCTGGAAGTGCTGATTGATCTACTTTGCCATTTGGGGTAAGAGGTATGCTGTCAACCCATACCCATTTCGCCGGAATCATGTATTCTGGTAGCTCACTAGCCATATAGCTGCGTAAATCTATTGCATTCAGCTTTTGTACACTGCAATAGTAAGCGCATAATTCATGTTCACCGTTTTGATCTTGCCTGATGAGAATGGCAGCCTCTTTCATGTCCGGATGATTCATTAACGTGACTTCGATTTCTTGCGGCTCGATTCGATAGCCCCTGATTTTCACTTGGTTGTCTGCTCGTCCGATATATTCGATGTTGCCGTCCTCAAGCCGTCTGGCTAAATCACCTGTACGGTACATGATCGCACCAGGCCTGAATGGGTCGGATGAAAACTTGTCGCGTGTCAGTTTATCGTAATTGACATATCCTCT
This sequence comes from Bacillus sp. FMQ74, assembly GCF_001875785.1. Taxonomy (NCBI): domain Bacteria; kingdom Bacillati; phylum Bacillota; class Bacilli; order Caryophanales; family Bacillaceae; genus Bacillus; species Bacillus sp. FMQ74. The sequence goes on from NZ_MOEO01000027.1 coordinate 3,675, forward strand.
GGCAACACTTGCGCCGGAAATATAGAGTTCACCTGGTACACCGTATGGCTGTAGCTGTTTTTGATGATTCAAAATATATAGATCAGTACAGCCTATCGGTCTACCGATTGGCGGAAACTTCGGAATAGGGTCTCCCGGTTGAATGGTATACGTAGATACCACATGAGTTTCTGAAGGTCCGTAATGATTGTGCAGATGTATTCCGCGTTCACGTAACACGTCTTGGAAAAGGTCTGAAATCATTAATTGTTCCCCGGCTGCAATCAAGTGTTTGACGCCATAAGGAAACGAGTTCGCAAGTTCTCGCTCGCTGAAAATCATTTTGATAAAAGCAGTTGGGAGAAACACAATATTCGTCTGATGCTTGTTTATAAATGTAAACAGCTGAGGCACATCTCTTTTTATGGCTTCTGGCACGATGTGGAGTGTGCCGCCTTTCAGAAGCGCAGAAAATATTTCTTGATAGCAGACGTCAAAGGCAGGTGTCGCAAATTGCAGAACATCTGCTTCGAAGTCAATGCCAGAGTGTACATATTCGAATTTCAGCAAGTTAGCCATGTTTCGATGCTCAAATTGAACACCCTTTGGTTTACCTGTTGTACCTGACGTATAAATGATATACAGCAGATCGTCAGCATTATTGACTGACTTCATGTTACTGCCGTCTTCTTTGCTTTCGATATCTTCTGCATGGGTGATAATGTAATTGTTTTCTAACGATGAGGAAAGATGCGCTTGTGAAACAACATGCGAACAGCCGCAGTCATTTAGAATATAACGGATTCTGTCAGCTGGATAATACGGATCAATCGGAACAATGGCGCCGCCTGCCTTTAAGATTCCAAGAACACCTGTGATAAACGCCGCTGAGCGTTCTATCATAATCGCAACGGGCTCCTGTCTCGCAACACCTTTCATTCGTAAATGCCGCGCCAATCTATTAGCCGATTTATTCAGTTCTTTGTATGTTAACGAGCAGGCTTGATCAATTACAGCATAAGCATCCGGCGTCTTTTCCGCTTGTGTTTCAAACATGGCATGGATGGTTTCGTAAACTGGTGTTCGATCTGCGATTTCTCCAATCAGCTGCCGCTTTTCAGTATCTGTCGTAATCTCTATTTCACCAGGTGGAAGATTCGGATTGTGTAAGATTTGCGATACGACATTCAGCAGATGCTCCTTGACAGAAAGCACAAAAGACCGATCATGCTGCTCAGCATCATAGCACATTTTCATATGGATTTCTTCTCCTGGTGCTACCATAAGATAAAAGCTGTAGTTGGTTTCATCTGCCACAGTGAAGTTATGAATCTGAAAAAGATCTGAAGCATGTTCTTGTTTGTTGAGCATTTGAATCTCTTGCTGCACCGGATAGTTTTCAAATACGAGAATATGGTCAATCAGCCCTTGCTTAACCGCTGAACGGGCTTGAATTTCATATAAAGGGTGGTAGCTGTATGCTTCAGCGGCAAGACGGTCTTTTTGCATATCTTTTATGAGCTGTAGAAATGGTGTTTTTGCCCCCTGCATCCGAACGGGTATCGTGTTAATGAAAAGGCCTACCATATGTTCAATGCCTTCGATTTCTGCGGGTCTTCCAGAAATGACAGAACCGAATACGGCGTCATCGTGATTATTATATTTTTGAAGCAGAATGCCCCAAATGGTATGGAAAATCGTACTGAGTGTCACTTCTTCTCTTGCCGCAAGCTCCGAAAGCCTGCTGCTTTCTTTCTTAGAGAATGAAAACGTAACGTGTTCCTGCCTGCTTCTCCCTTTTGTTTTTTTCTGCTTTGGGAGCATGGTTTGCTGTTCATAGCCGGAAAGGTAATGATCCCAATATGAAACTGCCTGCTTTTTGTCTTGTTCCATCAGCCATTTGATATACCTTCCGTATGGCTGAACCGGCTCTAGTGATATAGCGGATTCATTTACATAAGATGCATAAATATGGAGAAACTCCTTTAACACGATGCTTAGGCACCAGCCGTCCATCATGATGTGATGAAAGGTCCAAATACAAGTGTATTGGCCCTCTCCTGTTTGAATCAGAGTGATGCGCATGAGCAGATCTTTTTGCAAGTGAAACCCTTGAGCGCGGTCTTTTTCTTTCAATTGTTCGATAAACTGTGATTGCTTCTCTTCGTTTAAATGCGTAATGTCTTTTTCCTGCACGATGACATTCCGTTCTCTCAGGACAACCTGCTGGGGAGAGGAAACATTTTGACTGATAAAAATTGTCCTGAAAATATCGTGTCTTGCTACAAGAGCATTGATGCTGTTTTGAAAATACTGCGGGTTGACTTTTCCTACTATTGCAAAAGAAGCTTGCTCAACATATGCCTGTGAATCTTTTTGCAGGAGGGAATGGAAAAGCATCCCTTCCTGCATGTAAGACAGCGGATAAATATCCTGAATTGAATTCGCTTTTGTCATGTTCATGTCTCCCTGTCACGATTTTCTACAATTCTTCCACCAAGCTGGATATACTGTCCAAATCCTCTGCCGTTAATGATTGACTGCTAAAATCGCTCAGTGTCTTTTCTGATTTTTGTTTACCGGCGCAGTGTTTCATAATGTCCAGCAAAAAGCATTCGATCCTGTTGATAAGCTGGTCCATTGTGTTTCTATGAAAGCGGGCTGGCGGATAGCTAAGATTGAAATGAAGCTTTTTGTCTGCTGCCATTGCACTCATCTCTATGATTTGCTCACGCTTCCATGTATGAGTGATATCCTTTCCGCTTCCAAGACTTGATGGGCGGAAGCTGCCCTGTCTTTCGATGTCGTTGAACTGGCCCAAATAGTTAAAGCTGATTTCAGGTGTTTTTGAAAACGCAATGCTTTTGTTTTCAGGGTGTGTGAGGTATTTCAGTATACCGTAACCTATCCCTTTGTTTGGTATCCGGCCCAGTGTATCTTTAACGGTTTTTACTGCGGTTCCCAGCTCATCCCTTTGATTTTCAAAGCTTATGAGGGCCGGGTACATGGATGTAAACCAGCCGACCGTCCGGCTGATATCCAACTCCGGTATAATGTGCTCTCTTCCGTGTCCTTCCATAGCGATTCGGAGCTTGCTTCCGCCTGCCCATTCACAAATCGCTAACGATGCCGCCGTTAACAGAATATCTTGTGTATCTGTACCATAGGCGTGATTGACGTTTTGCAGCAAAACGTCAGTGTCTGCTTCAGAGAGTGAAAAGCTTACCGAGTCCCTCTTGCTGCAGTCGGTGTTCTCATGAAACGGCATTTCATATGGCAGTTCCGCAGTTTGCTGTTCTTCTGCACTTCGCCAATACGCCTCTTCACGAATCAGCTTGCTGCTTTGGGCATATTCCTGAATCCGTTTGGCGTATTCCTGGTAGGAATCCGTTTTAGGCGGAAGCTGAATCGCCTGGCCTGAAGACGCTTGTTGGTACCCTGCTGACAAATCCTCCAGCAAAATCCGCCATGCCACACCGTCAACGACAAGATGATGGATTGCAAGGAACAAGTAATCTCCGGTCAGTGTTTTAAACCACGCGGCATGTAACAATGGTCCTTCCTGCAAATTGATGCTTTGCTGAAGATCCGCAACTTCTAGTTTGATTTGTGTTTCCCAACCGCTTTCGGACTGTGAAAGATCAGATGTTCTTAACCTGTATAGCTGTGATTCATGGATGCTTTGATTGATTTGAATCCATCGTCCGTCATCTTTACGATAAACCATCCGAAGCGCATCATGATGCTCCGCCAGCTTTTTTAAGGATGCTCTAAGAGCGTCTTCAGACAAACGGTCAGAATGGAAAAGCATGACAGACTGATTGAAATGGTGTTGTTCTTCTATATCTTGTGAGAGAAACCATTTCTGAATAGGCGTCCATGGAACATCTCCTTGAACAGGTCCTTGTTCTATGACTCTCTCTGTTTTACGAATAAATGGTGATAAGTCTTTTATCTTTGGATGACGGAATAAATCACTTACCTGCAAGCTTAACCCGTGGCGCCCGAGACGTGCAGAAACTTGAAGCGCCTTGATTGAATCGCCGCCCAATTCAAAGAATGAATCCTCTATTCCGATCCTCTTGATGCCTAGAACCTCCTGCCAGATCAATGCCAGCTGCTCTTCAAGTTCGTTGCGTGGCGGGATGTATGTTTGTTTAGATGCGAAATCTGGTTCAGGCAGTGCACTCCGGTTCAATTTGCCGTTCGATGTGAGCGGAAAATTCTCCATTTCAATGAAATACGCCGGAATCATATAATTTGGCAGTGAACGCTCGAGAAGAGAACGCACTTGTTCAGCATTCGTGCCCGCTTTTACGCTGATGTAGCCAAACAGCTCTTTGCTCCCTGACTGTCCTGTACGTGCCAACACCGCCGCTTCTTTGACTCCGTCTATTTGGCGAAGTGCTGATTCGATCTCACCCAGCTCTACCCGATAGCCTCTGACTTTTACTTGATCATCAATACGGCCAACGTACTCAATTGTGCCATCGGGAAGCCAGCGCGCCAGATCACCTGTGCGGTACAGTCGATCGCCGGGTACAAATGGGTTTTGGACAAATTTCTTTTTCGTTAAATCTGGACGGCGTAAATATCCTCTGGCAACGCCATCTCCGCCGACACAAAGTTCGCCAACAGCTCCAACTGGCTGCAGCATTCCCCATTGATTTAAGATATAAGCGGTGGAATTGCCAACCGGCCGCCCGATCGGAATGGAGACTTCATATGTTTTTTGAATGTGGAAGCATGTCGAAAAAGTTGTATTTTCGGTTGGCCCATATCCGTTCCAAATAGATACTTCAGGGCAGGCATTCCTGATTCGATTGACGTGGCTTGCCGACAAAGCTTCTCCGCCTATGATCAGATGGTTAAGCTGCGAAAATGTTGTCTCGAGTTGCTCTGTCAAATGATTGAATAGAGACGAGGTCAGCCACATCGTAGTGATTCCTTGATGTTCTATGTATCTCTTAAGCTGTTGGGAATCGAGAAATGTTTGTTGATCGGACAGATGCAAAGCGGCACCATTTAACAGGGGACCAAAAAATTCAAATGATCCAACGTCAAAACCGATTGATGATGTCATCAGAAGGCGGTCAGCTGGTGTAAATGTAATATAATTGCTGTTTTTCACAAGACGAATGACACTTCTCTGTTCAATCATGACACCCTTTGGTTTACCGGTTGATCCAGAGGTATAAATGATATAAGCAAGTGAATGGGGCCCTGCTGAAGATTCAACATTCTTCGCCTCTCCTTGCTTTTGAATATCTTCGATTATGATTTGTTCACATTCAATGTCTAATAGCTGTTTTTCTGTTTTTTCAGATTGAAGGAGTAATGCTGCCCTGCTGTCAGACAGCATATAAGCTATTCGTTCAACAGGCAGGTCAGAAGCGATAGGCAGATAGGCTCCCCCGGCTTTCAGAATGCCCAGTATACCTGCTATGAGTTCTGGCGTTCTGCCTGTCAGCAAGGCTACAACACTATCAGGCCCTACGCCCTTACTCTGTAGAACTGAAGCAATTTGATTTGCCCAGCTGTTCAGGTCCTCGTAAGTTAACACCTGGGTATCGCTGACAATCGCTACAGCATTAGGTGTTTGTTCAGCCTGCACCTCAAAGAGCCTGCTGATTGTTTCATTTCTTGGATAATCCATTTTTGTACGATTGAGCTCATGGATAAGGTAATGGGTCTCATCTTCATTCAGGATATTTATTGTTCCGAGAACGGCTTTGTTGTCTTGGATGATGGAGAGTAACATATTGATGAAGTATTGAAGCCACTTTTCTATCGTTTTTTTCTTATATAAGTCAGTACTAAACTCCATTTGGAACGTCAGCAAACCGCGCGGCTGTTCCTGAGCATATAGGGTTAAATCAAATTTGGACGTTTGATGCCCATTGTTTGCTGCAGGTTTGAGACACAGTTCATCCAGGTCCAACGATTCTTGATCCATGTTTTGAAGAACAAACATTACGTCAAACAGCGGGTTTCTGCTCATATCCCTTGTCAATTCAAGCTTATCGACAAGCTCTTCGAACGGATAATCCTGATGCTCATAAGCTTCCAATGCAGTCTCGCGCACTTCCTGCAAATACTGTACAA
>NZ_MOEO01000028.1:0-9683 GCF_001875785.1 Bacillus sp. FMQ74
CTCGCTTGGCGGAGATTCCATCAAAGGAATTCAGATGGCGAGTCGCTTGAACCAGCACGGCTTGAAGCTGGAAATGAAAGATCTCTTCCAGCACCCGACGATCGAGGAGCTGACCCACTACGTAGAGCGTGCCGAAGGCAAACAGGCAGACCAAGGCCCGGTGGAGGGCGAAGTCATCCTGACGCCGATCCAGCGCTGGTTCTTTGAAAAGAACTTCACGAACCAGCACCACTGGAACCAATCGGTGATGCTTCACGCCAAGAAAGGCTTTGATCCTGAACGGGTGGAGAAAACATTGCAGGCGCTGATCCAGCATCATGACGCGCTCCGTATGGTTTACCGTGAGGGACAGGAAGATGTCATTCAATACAACAGAGGTCTTGAAGCTGCTTCCGCTCAATTGGAGGTCATCCAGATTGAGGGCCAAGCTGCAGATTACGAAGACCGTATAGAGAGAGAAGCGGAGCGTTTGCAAAGCAGCATCGACTTGCAGGAAGGCGGCTTGTTAAAAGCAGGCTTGTTCCAAGCGGAAGACGGAGACCACTTGCTTCTTGCCATTCATCACTTAGTGGTTGACGGCGTGTCGTGGCGGATTTTACTGGAGGATTTCGCCGCAGTATATACACAGCTTGAGCAAGGCAATGAACCGGTTCTCCCGCAGAAAACACATTCATTTGCAGAGTATGCAGAGAGATTGCAAGACTTCGCGAACTCCAAAGCCTTTTTGAAAGAAAAAGAGTATTGGAGACAGCTTGAAGAACAAGCAGTCGCGGCAAAGCTTCCGAAAGACCGCGAATCTGGTGATCAGCGAATGAAACATACAAAGACAATTGAATTCTCGCTGACTGCTGAAGAGACAGAACAGCTCACCACAAAGGTGCATGAGGCATATCACACAGAAATGAATGATATTTTGCTGACGGCATTCGGATTGGCAATGAAGGAGTGGACGGGTCAGGATCGAGTAAATGTTCATTTAGAGGGGCACGGACGTGAAGAAATCATAGAAGACCTGACCATTTCCCGCACAGTCGGCTGGTTTACAAGTATGTACCCAATGGTGCTCGATATGAAGCATGCGGATGATCTGGGCTACCAGCTGAAGCAAATGAAAGAAGATATCAGACATGTGCCGAATAAGGGAGTCGGATACGGCATTCTGCGCTATCTGACGGCACCGGAACATAAAGAAGATGTGGCGTTCTCGATTCAGCCGGATGTCAGCTTCAACTATTTAGGTCAGTTTGACGAAATGTCGGATGCAGGTTTGTTTACGAGATCAGAGCTGCCATCAGGACAGTCATTAAGCCCTGAAACAGAAAAACCGAATGCGCTGGATGTTGTCGGATATATCGAAAACGGAAAACTGACGATGTCACTGGCCTATCATTCTCTTGAATTTCATGAAAAAACAGTACAAACATTCAGTGACAGCTTTAAAGCGCATCTTCTCAGAATCATTGAACATTGCCTATCTCAAGACGGTACGGAACTGACCCCGAGTGATCTTGGTGACGACGATTTGACGCTGGATGAGCTGGATAAATTAATGGAAATTTTCTAATAGAGGTGGCATATGAGCAAAAAATCGATTCAAAAGGTGTACGCACTGACACCAATGCAGGAGGGAATGCTGTATCATGCGATGCTTGATCCGCATTCTTCCTCGTACTTCACACAATTAGAGCTTGGTATTCACGGCGCTTTTGATCTTGAAATCTTTGAGAAAAGCGTCAATGAACTGATTCGGTCATACGATATTCTCCGTACGGTATTTGTGCATCAGCAGCTGCAAAAACCGCGTCAGGTCGTGTTAGCGGAACGCAAAACAAAGGTGCATTATGAGGATATCAGTCATGCAGACGAGAACCGCCAGAAAGAGCACATTGAGCGTTACAAACAAGACGTTCAGCGCCAAGGCTTTAACCTGGCAAAAGACATATTGTTCAAGGTAGCGGTTTTCCGCCTTGATGCAGATAAGCTGTATCTTGTCTGGAGCAATCATCATATTATGATGGACGGCTGGAGCATGGGCGTCCTCATGAAAAGCCTGTTCCAAAACTATGAAGCGCTCAGAGCAGGAAGGACACCTGCAAACGGTCAAGGCAAGCCTTACTCCGATTACATCAAATGGCTTGGAAAACAGGACAATGAAGAAGCGGAGAGCTACTGGAGCGAGCGCTTGGCGGGTTTTGAACAGCCAAGCGTGCTCCCGGGCCGCCTGCCTGTGAAAAAAGACGAATACGTCAATAAAGAATATTCATTTACATGGGACGAAACACTGGTTGCCCGCATTCAGAAAACCGCAAACCTTCATCAAGTGACAGGGCCTAACCTATTTCAGGCCGTTTGGGGCATTGTTCTCAGCAAATACAACTTTACGGATGATGTGGTCTTCGGAACGGTCGTCTCGGGCCGGCCGTCTGAAATCAACGGAATTGAAACGATGGCGGGGCTGTTTATCAACACCATTCCAGTGCGGGTAAACGTTGAACGAGATGCTGCTTTCGCTGATATTTTCACAGCTGTTCAGCGACATGCAGTTGAAGCGGAGCGTTACGATTACGTGCCGCTCTATGAGATTCAAAAACGCTCAGCCCTTGATGGCAATCTCTTAAACCATTTGGTCGCGTTTGAAAATTATCCGCTTGATCAGGAGCTTGAAAATGGCAGCATGGAAGACCGCCTTGGGTTCTCGATCAAGGTAGAAAGCGCATTTGAACAAACGAGCTTCGATTTCAACCTGATTGTGTATCCAGGCAAAACGTGGACCGTCAAAATCAAATATAACGGCGCCGCCTTTGATTCCGCTTTTATCGAACGGACAGCGGAGCACCTTACCCGCATGATGAAAGCAGCTGTCGATCAGCCGGCCGCGTTTGTGCGTGAGTACGGGCTTGTGGGAGACGAAGAGCAGCGGCAAATTGTCGAGGTGTTTAACAGCACGAAAGCCGAACTCCCTGAAGGAATGGCTGTTCACCAAGTGTTTGAAGAGCAAGCGAAACGGACGCCGGCGAGCACTGCCGTTGAATATGAAGGAACCAAACTGACATATCGCGAGCTGAATGCCGCGGCCAATCGTCTGGCGAGAAAGCTGAATGAGCAAGGCCTTCAAAAAGGGGAAACAGTCGCGATTATGAACGACCGCTCAATAGAAACCGTTGTTGGCATGCTGGCTGTGTTAAAAGCAGGTGCCGCATATGTGCCGCTTGATCCAGCGCTTCCTGGGGATCGTCTTCGGTTCATGGCAGAGGACAGCTCGATTCGGATGGTATTGGCCGGAAAGACGTATGCAGAGCGGGCGCATCAGCTGAAGGTGCCGGTTCTTACACTGGACATAGGTTTGGATGAGAGCGAAACGGCTGACAATCTCAACCTGCCATCCGCCCCGTCCGACTTGGCATACATCATGTACACATCCGGTTCAACGGGCAAACCAAAAGGCGTCATGATCGAACATAAAAGCATTTTGCGTCTCGTTAAAAATGCCGGGTACGTTCCTGTTACTGAAGAGGACCGCATGGCGCAAACAGGAGCAGTCAGCTTTGATGCCGGAACGTTTGAAGTGTTCGGCGCACTGCTAAATGGCGCAGCGCTTTATCCGGTCAAAAAAGAGATACTGCTTGATGCGAAATCATTTGCAGCATTCCTGCGTGAGCAAAGCATCACAACCATGTGGCTGACATCACCTTTATTCAACCAGCTTGCCGCAAAGGATGCGGGTATGTTCGGCACACTGCGTCATTTAATCATCGGGGGAGACGCACTCGTTCCGCATATTGTCAGCAAAGTAAAACAGGCGTCGCCGTCGCTTTCATTGTGGAACGGATACGGCCCGACAGAAAACACGACGTTTTCAACCAGTTTTCTGATCGACCGTGAGTATGGCGGCTCTATCCCAATCGGGAAGCCGATCGGAAATTCCACTGCCTACATCATGGATGAGCAGCAATGCCTGCAGCCAATCGGCGCGCCTGGTGAGCTTTGCGTCGGCGGAATCGGTGTAGCGCGTGGGTATGTCAATCTCCCTGAGCTGTCAGAGAAGCAATTTCTCGAAGACCCGTTCAGACCGGGTGAGAGAATTTATCGCACTGGTGACTTGGCAAGATGGCTGCCGGACGGCAATATCGAATTTTTAGGCAGAATCGACAACCAAGTGAAGGTGCGCGGCTTCCGAATTGAGCTTGGCGAAATTGAAACAAAACTGAACATGGCTGAGCATGTGACAGAAGCCGCGGTGATCATCCGCAAGAACAAAGCAGACGAAAATGAAATTTGCGCGTACTTCACGGCGGATCGTGAAGTGGCTGTGAGTGAGCTGAGAAAAACACTGTCTCAGTCTTTGCCTGACTATATGGTCCCTGCCCACCTGATTCAAATGGACAGTCTGCCGCTCACGCCAAACGGGAAAATCAACAAAAAAGAACTGCCCGCGCCGCAATCAGAAGCCGTGCAGCCGGAATACGCAGCACCAGAAACAGAGAGTGAAAAGAAATTAGCGGAGATCTGGGAAGGAATACTCGGTGCCAAAGCAGGCGTTACCGATAACTTCTTTATGATTGGCGGCCATTCTTTGAAAGCGATGATGATGACGGCAAAAATCCAAGAGCATTTCCATAAGGAAGTACCGATTAAAGTGCTTTTTGAAAAGCCGACCATTCAAGAATTGGCGCTGTATTTGGACGAGAACGAAAGCAAGGAGGAGCAGACGTTTGAACCGATCAGGCAAGCACCTTATCAGCAGCATTATCCTGTATCCCCGGCCCAGCGGAGAATGTATATCCTCAATCAGCTTGGACAAGCAAACACAAGCTACAACGTCCCCGCTGTACTTTTGCTGGAGGGAGAAGTAGATAAAGACCGGCTTGAAAACGCGATGCAGCAATTAATCAACCGGCACGAAATCCTCCGTACATCGTTTGACATGATCGATGGAGAGGTTGTACAAACCGTTCATAAAAACATATTGTTCCAGCTGGAGGCTGCCAAAGGACGGGAAGAAGACGCGGAGGAAATGATCAGAGCGTTCGTTCAGCCGTTTGAATTAAATCGTGCGCCGCTCGTCCGTTCGAAGCTTGTCCAGCTGGAAGAAAATCGCCACCTGCTGCTCATTGATATGCATCATATTATCACTGACGGCAGTTCAACAGGCATTCTGATCGGCGATCTTGCCAAAATGTATCAAGGCGCTGATCTGGGGCTTCCGCAAATTCACTATAAAGATTACGCAGTTTGGCACAAAGAACACGCTGATTATCAAAAGGATGAGGCATACTGGCTTGATGTCTTTAAAGGCGAGCTGCCAATACTGGATCTTCCCGCGGATTTCGAGCGGCCTGCTGAGCGGAGCTTTGCGGGAGAACGCGTGATGTTCGGGCTTGATCAACAGATGACTGCTCAAATCAAGTCACTTTTAGCAGAAACGGATACGACAATGTACATGTTTTTGCTGGCGGCATTCAATGTACTCCTTTCTAAGTACGCGTCGCAGGATGATATCATTGTCGGCTCGCCGACAGCTGGCAGAACACATCCTGATCTGCAAGGTGTGCCGGGGATGTTTGTCAACACGGTAGCACTCAGAACGGCACCAGCGGGGGATAAAACCTTCGCGCAATTCCTTGAAGAGGTCAAAACAGCCAGTCTTCAAGCCTTCGAGCACCAGGGCTATCCGCTTGAGGAGCTGATTGAAAAGCTTCCTCTTACAAGGGATACAAGCAGAAGTCCGCTGTTCAGCGTGATGTTCAATATGCAGAATATGGAGATTCCTTCATTAAGATTAGGAGATTTGAAGATTTCCTCGTATTCCATGCTTCATCATGTTGCGAAATTTGATCTTTCCTTGGAAGCGGTCGAGCGTGAAGAGGATATCGGCCTAAGCTTTGACTATGCGACTGCCTTGTTTAAGGACGAGACGATCCGCCGCTGGAGCCGCCACTTTGTCAATATCATCAAAGCGGCCGCGGCTAATCCGAACGTTCGGCTGTCTGATGTAGATCTGCTTTCATCTGCAGAAACGGCTGCTTTGCTGGAAGAAAGACATATGACTCAAATTACTGAAGCAACCTTTGCAGCTCTTTTTGAAAAACAGGCCCAGCAAACACCTGACCATCCTGCGGTGAAGGCTGGCGGAAATCTGCTGACCTATCGCGAGCTTGATGAACAGGCGAACCAGCTGGCGCACCATCTTCGCACGCAAGGGGCAGAAAGTGAAGATATCGTGGCAATTGTCATGGACCGGTCAGCTGACGTGATGGTATCCATTCTTGGTGTTATGAAGGCGGGGGCAGCTTTCCTTCCGATTGATCCTGATACACCCGAAGAACGAATCCGTTATTCATTAGAGGACAGCGGAGCAAAAATTGCGGTCGTCAATGAAAGAAACATGACGGCTATTGGGCAGTATGAAGGGACAATCGTCAACCTTGATGAAGGTAAATGGAGAAATGAAAGCAAGGAGCGCCCATCATCCATTTCTGGGTCTCGCAATCTTGCATATGTCATTTATACGTCCGGTACGACCGGAAAGCCGAAGGGCGTGCAGATCGAGCATCGCAATCTGACAAACTATGTCTCTTGGTTTAGTGAAGAGGCGAGCCTGACGGAAAAGGATAAGACTGTATTGCTTTCCTCTTACGCATTTGACCTAGGCTATACGAGCATGTTCCCCGTGCTTCTGGGCGGGGGCGAGCTCCATATCATACAGAAGGAAACCTATACGGCGCCGGATGAAATAGCGCACTATATCAAGGAGCATGGGATCACATATATCAAACTGACACCGTCTCTCTTCCATACAATGGTGAACACATCCAGTTTTACAAAAGATGCGAACTTTGAATCCTTGCGTTTAATTGTTTTGGGAGGAGAAAAAATCATCCCGGCTGATGTTCTCGCCTTCCGCAGGATGTATGAACATACCGAATTTATCAATCACTACGGCCCGACAGAAGCAACGGTCGGCGCCATTGCCGGACGGATTGATCTGTCTGAGCCGGATGCATTTGCGAAACGCCCGACAATCGGAAAACCGATTGCAAATGCCGGCGCGCTTGTCTTAAATGAAGCATTGAAGCTTGTGCCGCCGGGAGCGAGCGGACAGCTCTATATTACGGGACAGGGGCTTGCGAGAGGATATCTCAACAGGCCTCAGCTGACAGCCGAGAGATTTGTGGAAAATCCGTATTCGCCGGGCAGCTTCATGTACAAAACCGGTGATGTCGTACGGAGACTTTCTGACGGTACGTTTGAATTTATCGGCCGGGCTGATGATCAGGTGAAAATCCGCGGCTACCGCATTGAGCCGAAAGAAATCGAAACGGTGATGCTCAGCCTCAGCGGAATTCAAGAAGCGGTTGTGCTAGCAGTTTCGGAGGGCGGTCTTCAAGAGCTTTGCGCGTATTATACGTCGGATCAAGCTATTGAAAAAGCAGAACTCCGGTACCAGCTTTCACAAACACTGCCGTCTCATATGATTCCTGCTTTCTTTGTGCAGGTTGACGCGATTCCGCTGACGGCAAACGGGAAAACCGACAGAAACGCTTTGCCGAAGCCGAACGCTGAACAATCCGCTGGCAAAACCTTGGCCGCACCGGAAACAGCGCTTGAAGAAAACTTATGCCGCATTTGGCAGAAAACGCTTGGCATAGAAGCCATCGGCATTGACGACAATTTTTTCGATTTAGGCGGCCATTCATTAAAAGGGATGATGCTGATTGCCAATATTCAGGCAGAATTGGAGAAAAGCGTACCGCTTAAAGCACTGTTCGAACAGCCGACTATTCGCCAGCTGGCGGCTTATATGGAGGTATCTGCTGTTTCAGACGGCCGCCAAGTCCTCAAACCGGCTGACAAACAGGCAATGTATCCATTGTCATCCGCACAGAAACGGATGTACGTGCTCAATCAGCTTGACCGTCAGACGATAAGCTACAACATGCCATCTGTTCTTCTAATGGAAGGAGAGCTTGATATTTCTCGCCTGCGCGACTCACTCAATCAGCTTGTGAACCGTCACGAATCATTGCGGACGTCATTTATGGAAGCCAATGGTGAGCCTGTTCAGCGCATCATTGAGGAGGCGGAGGTTGATCTTCATGTGTTTGAAGCGGAAGAAGACGAAGCGGACCAAAAGATTAAGGAATTTATCCGGCCATTCGACTTAAACGACGCACCGCTCATTCGCGCAGCTTTGCTTCGAATAGAAGCGAAAAAACATTTGCTGCTTTTAGATATGCATCACATCATCGCAGACGGCGTCTCAAGAGGCATTTTTGTAAAAGAATTGGCGCTGCTTTACAAAGGAGAGCAGCTTCCGGAGCCGGCGCTTCATTATAAAGATTTCGCCGTTTGGCAACATGAAGCTGAGCAAAAAGAACGGATGAAGGAGCATGAGTCGTATTGGCTGTCGGTTCTTTCAGGCGAGCTGCCAGAGCTTGATCTCCCGCTCGATTACGCCCGTCCGCCGGTGCAAAGCTTTAAAGGAGATACGATCCGTTTCCGGACGGGAAGTGAGACGGCAAAGGCGGTAGAAAAACTGCTTGCGGAAACCGGAACGACCTTGCACATGGTGCTCCATGCTGTTTTCCACGTCTTTTTAAGCAAAATTTCCGGACAGCGGGATATCGTCATCGGCTCCGTTACAGCAGGCCGGACGAATGCTGATGTCCAGGACATGCCGGGAATGTTCGTCAATACACTTGCCCTGAGAATGGAAGCGAAAGAACAGCAAACATTTGCGGAGCTTTTGGAGCAAGCGAAGCAGACGAACCTGTCAGCGCTTGAGCATCAGGAGTATCCGTTTGAAGATCTGGTTAATCAGCTAGATCTCCCTCGGGATATGAGCCGAAATCCAGTGTTTAATGTGATGGTGACGACAGAAAACCCCGATAAAGAACAGCTTACATTGCCAAATCTAAGCATTTCTCCTTATGAGGCTCATCAGGGAACTTCTAAGTTTGATCTGACATTGGGCGGATTTACTGATGAAAACGGGATTGGCTTGCAGCTCGAATATGCGACAGATCTGTTCACAAAAGAAACGGCTGAAAAATGGAGCGAATACGTTCTGCGGTTACTAAAGGCTGTTGCGGAAAACCCGAACCAGCCGCTTTCCAGCCTGTCACTAGTCACCGAGACAGAAAAACAAGCGCTTCTTGAGGCATGGAAGGGCAAAGCGCTGCCTGTGCCGACAGACAAAACGGTTCATCAGCTATTCGAAGAAACTGTCCAGCGTCACAAAGACCGCCCGGCTGTCACATACAACGGCCAATCTTGGACGTACGGCGAGCTGAATGCGAAGGCAAACCGTCTCGCGCGGATTCTGATGGACTACGGCATCAGCCCTGATGAGCGCGTCGGCGTTCTCACGAAGCCGTCGCTTGAAATGTCTGCCGCGGTGCTCGGCGTCTTAAAGGCGGGAGCGGCATTTGTTCCGATTGATCCTGACTACCCTGATCAGCGGATTGAGTATATTTTACAGGACAGCGGCGCGAAGCTTCTCTTGAAGCAAGAGGGGATTTCAGTGCCGGACAGCTATACGGGAGATGTCATTCTCCTCGACGGAAACCGCACGATTCTAAGCCTGCCGCTTGATGAAAACGACGAGGAAAATCCAGAGACCGCTGTAACCGCGGAGAACTTGGCGTACATGATTTACACGTCTGGAACGACCGGACAGCCGA
>NZ_MOEO01000029.1:0-7788 GCF_001875785.1 Bacillus sp. FMQ74
CATATAACCTAAACCATAATTTGATTTGTTTGTGTCTATGACATATCTTCCATCGAAATGATATCCTATTAAAACGTATCCCTTTGGGAAATCCTGAACCTTATTATATTCAATGATTCCCTCTAAGCTAAGTATTTCAATGCCATCAAACATTTCCATCCCATTGTGCTGTAATAAAAACTCATTATAGTCATTAGGGAAAGTAACACCTAGCTTCTGTTCTATATCGCTAATTTCTTGAGGACTAGCAGGATCTTTGAAATGAAAAGTAGCATCTTCCAAGACATAACCCCCATGATGGAACATAGGAAATGTACCATATTTAGTAACTGCTTTCTTAATACCATCTAGTGTCATGTGAATTAACTTTCCTTCTTCCATAAATGTTCCTCCTCAAATCATCTCACTGAATTTTTATACCAAACAGATCATTAATAGATAAATTTAAAAGGGATATAATCTGTTTATTAAGAAACTTTTTATTCATAATTGAAGCAGGATTAGTGGTGAACAAAAGGTAAGTACTATTTGCTGTTTTAATTACTATCCTATTCGTTGAACCATAAGGAAATCCAATCCTTACTGCGCTTTTCTCCTCTCCCATAGTTTGGATCAAGAAATACATTGTTAATTTCTTTGATTGGGATTACGATTTAAATTTGGCTATAAATTCAAATTTAAATAAGAGCCCTTTCAGGCCCTTATTTTTCTTTTATCCTTGGTATGAATTGGTTACAAACTCTTTTGCTTTATTAGCAACAGCTTCCCAAGTAGCGGCAGCATTATCAAGATCCGTAGAAAGCTTATTTATATCCTCATTCTCAAACCTTTGTGCGAGTGAATAAAATTGATCTGCTATAGAATGCCAGATTCCTTCAATTTGTCCTACAAACTCCATAGATCTTTCTGCTTGGGCTATTACATTATGCAAGTCTGTATTGGTGCTGTGAAGCATACCCAAAACTTTTACATCTAATGAAAGTTGTTCATCTATATTGTTTAACATATTCAGAAAATGATCAATTTGTTGTTTAACTGATTGTATATCAGAACACTCTAATATTTCAGATATAATAAAACCAAATAAAGGACCTAGATCAAAGCTGAATTTTACTTTCTCATGAATATCATGACCTTCAACAAATGTACCCAATAATTTTTTTAATCCTAAGAACATATTTATTGTATTATGTATCTCACTCTCATCATTATACTGTGAATCTAAATATGCGACTTCTTTTTCTAAAGAATTATTTAATTGTCTAACACCTATACAGTTGTTACCGCCTTGAAGAAGGGAATTTAATTGATTTTGAACCTTTTTCATAGATTGTTGATGTTGATTGAGTTCTCCAGCAAGCATTGAGCAGGCAGACTGAAATTGCTTCGCAGCCTCTTGTCTTCCTTGTTCATCGCTATCGTTAGACATCAATTGTAATATTTCCACATTTCTATTTATCATTCTAGTTGCAAAAGATCCAACATTGTTAATATCGTTTACCATATTAAGAACACTGCTGAATAAATTCTCCATCCACCAGTTACACAACTGTTTAAATTCGTTATAAACATCATAAATTTTTTGAAAATCTTGAGGAACTTCAACGTCATCCGGTATGGCCAGATAAGTTTTCATCTCTTCATCGCTCACAGGCAACCCCATTCCAGTAAGAATATCCGCTTGAGTAATTGCCCAGAATCCAGTAGATATTAAAAGCCCCTCTTTTTCCAAAAGACCCTGAGGCCCATATGGAGATGTTGAATCTAAAACTTTATCATATTTCATTTCTTGACCCACCTTTTACATCATTTAAAGTTTATATATTTAATATAACAAAAATTCTTCCAATTTATTTTATTTTTTCAATTATTTAAGTTCAACAAAAAATAGTGAAACATGAATCTAATTTTGTAAGGCAGATCAAAAATGAAAATTGAATTAAACTAAGTACAATGATAGTCGCCAGCTTTATTTCATCACAGGACAATATTTAAGAATAAATTAAATTCACAATAATTGGATACAGGAATATAATTATTGATGGTTTACCGATATAAATAGAGAACAAACATTCTAAAAGGGGAAATGAAGTTGAAGAAAGTATTATTAGGTTTTTCAGCATTCACTTTGAGCTTATCATTGGCAGCCTGCAGCTCAAATGATTCTGAAAAAGTAAGCACAGAAAAAAAAACACCACAAGCGTCTACGGATGTAGAAAAGAAAACAGAACAAAAGGAATCTACTAAAGAAAAAACTGCTGATAAATCTAAGGAAAAAGACAAAAAGGAATTGGTCGATGTTACTCTAGATAGAGCTGTTGATGGTGACACAATTAAAGTTAGTTACAACGGCAATGTAGACACAGTGCGCTACTTGCTCATAGACACACCTGAGACGAAGAAACCAAATTCTTGTGTTCAACCGTACGGTGAAGATGCTTCTAAGCGAAATAAAGAATTGGTTAACAGTGGTAAGCTGCAGCTTAAATTTGACAAAGGCGATCGCAGAGATAAATACGGAAGACTCTTAGCTTATGTTTATGTGGATGGCAAATCTGTTCAGGAAACATTGCTAAAAGAAGGGTTGGCCAGGGTAGCATATGTATATGAGCCAAATACGAAATACATAGATCAATTTAAGAAAGACGAGCAAGAAGCAAAAACAGAGAAACTTTCTATTTGGAGTAAGAATGGATATGTGACTGACCGAGGATTTAATGGCTGTGTAAAAGAGAAAACCACTGCAGTTAAAAAAGCAACAACGTCTAAACCGGCAGCAACACAGCCTACAACTCCAAAGGCATCAAGTGAAACTTCGACTACAACTGAAAAGGAAGCTTCTTCAGAGTCAACTGGAGAAACAGAAACGTTTAAAAATTGTACAGAATTAAGAAAGAAATACCCAAATGGAGTGCCTAGTTCCTACCCTGCTTACCAAACTAAAATGGACAGGGATCATGACAACTATGCATGTGAACGATGAGCAGACCCTACTTGACAGAAAACAAAGAACCAACACATAAAGCTCAGTGTTATTATTTTCTAGATAATTAATAAAAAGAGTGGAAAAATCCTTTAGTTGGTCGATATAGCTAAAAGAAGCAAATCATCATAAAGGAGAAATTACAATTGAAAAAATGGATTTTAGGTCTAGGAGCTCTAACTCTAAGCTTTTCTTTAGTTGCGTGTAGCTCTGACTCATCAAGTGATAACGACAAAGATTCTTCAAAAAAAGCAGCATCAAATACTGAGAACAAAGAAAACAAAGAGAACAAGCAAAATGACAAAAAAGAATCAACCCAAAAAGAAGAAGACCCATTTGAAGATGGTGAAGATTACTTCGAAGGCTTAGGTCACGTTAAAGAACTTGGTATTGGCTATAATGAAGAACTTTATATTAATGGTATAGACACTCCTTCAAAGCCAATAAAATTAGGCAGTATGAATCTTTATATTGCTGGTGTAGATATCCTTGAGATTAAGCCAGATGACGATGCAAAATCACTTTACTTTAATGATCAAGACAAGGTTCGTGCTGTAGTACTCAATATGAAAGCTGAAAACACTTCCTCTAAAGATGTAACGTTTAATCCTAATCAGGCTATTATTGTTACAGATACTGGCGAACAGCTAGAATCGCAAATGGGATTAATGGGTGATGCAGGCGGAGACTTTTTGGGTAAAGTTAATAAAGAAGGTCAGACTTTCTGGTTACTTAAAGACAATACAGCAAATGTCAGCAGCCTTAAAGTGATCATTCCGCCTTCTCATGATGCACATAATAATGAAAAATTAAGTGACGAGAAAAGAATTGATCTAAAAATAATGAGTTTTAAGGAAGCTGAGAAAAAATACATGCAATAATTCAAGCCCCTATGGGGCTTTTTTTATTTCTCGGATTGTTAATCATTGAGTAAAAATATTAGCACTTCTTCAATTTCTTTTTCTAAGTCATTATTATTTAAATCAAATAACGTTCCACAACTGCTTCCTATAAAGCCACCGTAGTAATACCACAAATCCATTGTTATGCAGTCTAGATCTTCATCATAGGCTTTTGCAGGTTGATAATAATTAATTGTTATTTGTGAACGGTATTCTTTTTCCAAGCATCTCTCAGCTGTTAAATCATTTATTACATCTCCATCTATGTCTCTACAAACTTTGATGCTAAGATTTGGTTTACCCTGAGATTCAAAAACATCTTTATACTTATTTTGCAGCTTTTCGGATACTTCTTCTCCAAGGCTCTCCAGCTCAAATATCATTTGTTTTAATTCTAGATTAAAATCCTTTTCCGGAATCTGTATGTAGCCTTCATCGATTGGACTTTGATTTTTCTGTTTCTTGAGTAACTGTCTTAAAGCTTCCCACACAGTGTTCTCCTCCTATTTATTTAAAGCAAAAAAAGGAACCCTCTGACCTAAAGTGACACTGGCTAGTACATATACAGTAATCGTGATGTATAATTTGTGGCCTGACACTCCGCATCTCCTGCTGTGAGAACACAAGTTTCCCGCAATAATAAAAGATGGCTGCTGTTTACCTTCCTTTTTATTGCGGAAGTATGAACGGCAGCCTTATTGATTTAGAATACCCAAAAAATAATCACAAGCCAAGAGATAATCAAAGTTAAAATGAACCATTTTTCCTGCAAAGAAATTAAAGCGTAGCAAATATAAGAGATAGTTAACATCACAATAGAAGTGATCTTAACATACCATCCAATAGATTCATTGGAGAATGCATAAACAAATAAAGAGATAAGAACAAGAACCATAAATATGTTCCCTACAGTCTTTAATATACTCTTTTTATCATCAAAGTTCATAATTTCAACCTCTAAAATATGTATATTATATGTTATAATTATACAGCATCCAGATAGTCATAAGCATTAAAAAACTTGAAAGGATGATTGTGAAGTGAAAAAAAACAGTTCTATCTACCCTATCTCTCGGACTCCTATTCTCAACAGTGGCTCCACTAAATAGCCATGCAGAATCCATCTCAGAGCCTACACCAAGTTATATCACTCAGGTCAATTCAACACCACTTCAAGAATTAATTAAAACATCATCAGTTCCAGTCATTCAAGAGAATGGAGAAATTTCAATTCAAGCTGTGCCACCATCAACAAAATGGAAGGTGTAGATCATTTTAGAGGGAACTCTAAGAACATAGATACTGCAGCTGAAATAGGAGCAAGAATTGCTGCAGGGTTACCTGGTCTTAAATACTCCTGGGCTGGTATATTCGCTCAAGCTGTGTTTGGAACATTCTATCACAAAAAACCAACTCGTTATTACTCAACAACCCAATACTTAGCCTACGACAAAAAGTATAGATACACAATCGTTGATATGTACGTCTACAAAGACAGTAAATATAGCAAGCAAATAGGTTATGATTATAAAGTTTTCAGAACTCCTAGATAATATGTCAGATATAAAGCCCTTTTAAAGGGCTTTTTAGCTTTTTAAACAAAAAACCAGAGAGTATGTGAGGGAACTCTCTGGTCTATGTGGTTGATACACCAACTATGATATATACAGGATACTTTAAATTTAGGATGTATTCAAGCAACTTTTAGGTTTCAATAAAATGGGAATTTTATTTAGAGTCAAGAGGATAAATTTGTTCCAACATGCTAGAGACTTACTTGTCTGAATTTTTCGATTTTCCTTCGAAAAACTAAGTGCTAAAATGGGATATGTTACGAACGAAAGGTGGAACAATATGGCTAGTTTCAGAAAAAGAGGAACGACATGGCAATACAGAATAAAACATAAAGATCCTTTAACTCAAGAGCCAATCGAAATCTCTAAAAGTGGATTTGAAACAAAAAAAGAGGCACAAATAGCTGCAAGACAAGAAGAGCAAAGATTGATAGGTGATTTAGAAATTAACGGAGGAGAAACTCTTTTAAAGCATTATCTTAAAGATTGGCTCGCTCAATATAAACAAGGAAATGTTAGAAAAAACACTTACATTCTCCACGAACGAAATGTTAATACAAAAATTCTTCCCTATTTTAAGGACATTAAACTAAAAGATATTAAACCCTTACGTTATCAAAAATTCATTAATTATTTAGCAGACCAAGGGTACAGCAAAAGAACAATTGAAATCATTCACAGGACAATGTTCAACGCTTTAGCTACTGCAGACTGCAGTAAAACCTCTTAAAAAAATTGAAGAAAACCCATGTGAAGGGGTAACAATTCCTAGGGATAAAGCTAAGAAAAAAGAAAAGTTAGAATACATTAAGTCAGATGATATTCCCCTCTTCCTTAAAGTTGCAAGGCAAGATAATTATTTGTACTATATCTTCTTTAAAACTCTACTTGAAACAGGTATGCGTAAAGGAGAAGCAGCTGCTTTACAAAGAAAGGATATTGATCTAAAAAATAACTTCATCAACATTAACAAATCTTTAGATTTTCAGGTTAAAGAGGGAGAAGAAATATTCGGGGAAACAAAAACATATGAATCCGAAAGAAGAATTAAAATCAGCAATTCATTAGCAAAAGAATTGGCAGCACACATGAACTACTTAAATGATAATAGAATAGTTTTTAATGAGATTTACGAACATGAATTAGATCTAGTTTTTTGCAAACAGGATGGAAAACCTTTGCCAAAGTCTACCCTCTTCAATGCACTCAATCGTATTCTGAAGAAAGCCGGATTAGAAAAAATGCCAATTCATGGTTTAAGGCATACTCATGCTGTCCTTCTTCTAGAATCAGGTGCAAGTATGAAGTTTGTTCAAGAAAGACTCGGACATAAAAATATAACCATCACATCAGACGTATACTCTCATATATCTGAGAAGCTTGAAAATACATCAGTGGATGGTTATGAAGAATATATGAATTCACTTATGTCTTAAATTTTTTTATTGTTTTTGGTGGTCGAAAAGTGGTCAAACTAGTTAATTCTAGCTATCTCACTTATTTTGACCACCAAGTTACTAATATAAAACCCTAATAAATCAAGGTTTATCAAATTAATACTGAGACATATACTGTTCGCGTTCCCAAGGATGTACTTGCGTGCGGAACATAACTTCCAATTTAAATACAAAATATACGGCACTGAAAACCCTTGAAAACAAAGGATTTTTCAGTGCTTTATTATTTTAAATTTGAAATAGAGTCTCTATAATTCTCAATATTTTTTGGTCAAATTTTGGTCATGATTTTGGTCAAAAATTTTCAAACTCAACTAAACGCATGATGGTATAATATAGTAACTTATTCGAAAAGGAGATTATATTAGATATGAATCTCAACAAAATTAGATCCATGCTTTCTAAATCAGCTAAAATTTTACGAGATGTAAACGCCGCTAAAAATGATACACTGGGCAAGCGTATAGCTAGGCGATCTGCGGGTAAAGCAACTAACAAATTACTACGGAGTCTATTTAAATCAAGAGAAAATATACTCAGGTTAAGCCCTAAAAAGCTTTACTTGAATTGAAATATTAATAAATAATAATTTGAGGATGGTATATTAATGAAAAGTTTCACAGATCTCGTATTTGAGCACCCCGAAATCCTAGATAATTTTTTGTTCGGCAATGGCTTTTCTCAATCATTTCATAGCGCTTTTAAATATAAAAGTCTCTATGATAATGTAAAAAATGACTTGGAGCCTGCAGATAAGAATTTATTTGAAGATGTATTAGACACAACAAATTTTGAAATGGTGCTAAACCTTCTCCTTAATACTCAAGACGTTAACAGAGTATACGAGCACCCTACCCTTCATCTAGATCATA